>JACCYD010001009.1 GCA_013696695.1 Deltaproteobacteria bacterium
CGTGTCGGGAGATGGCCTCGTGGTCACCAACCATCACTGCGTGCAGGGCGCGCTACAGCACAACTCGACGCCCGACGACAACGTCGTCGAGAACGGCTTCCTCGCGAAGACCAAGGCCGAGGAGCGCTCGGCCGGCCCGACGCAGCACCTCTACGTGGCGCAGGCGTTCAAGGACGTCACCAAGGAGATGCGCGACGGTCTCGAGGCGATCAAGGATCCCGTCGCTCGCAAGGACGAGGGCGAGAAGCGCTACAAGAAGCTCCTCGCCGAGTGCGAGAAGGATCGTCCGTGGCTGCGCTGCGATCTGCGCAGCTACTTCCGCGGCGGCCAGCACGTTCTCGCCGAGTACCTCGACATCAAGGACGTCCGCCTGGTCTACGCCCCGCATCGCTCGGTCGGCAACTACGGCGGCGAGGTCGACAACTGGGCGTGGCCGCGCCACACCGGCGACTTCTCGTTCTATCGCGCGTACGTCGGCCGCGACGGCAAGCCGGCGGAGTTCTCGAAGGACAACATCCCGTACCACCCCAAGCACGTGCTCAAGGTGTCGACGGCGGGTCTCAAGCCGGGGGACTTCGTGATGGTGACCGGCTATCCCGGAACCACGAGCCGCACCGACACCGCGTCGGAGATCCGGCACGAGGTCGAGTGGTTTCTGCCGTACCTGATCGCGCATTACAAGGAGCGCTACGCGATCGCCGAGGCGCACATCAAGGCGGATGGCGAGACCAAGATCAAGGCGACCGTGCTCAAGCAGCGCGTGCAGAACGGCCTCGAGAAGTTCGAGGGCACGCTCAAGGGCCTGACGAAGGGCGATCTGCTGCAGCGCAAGGAAGCGCTCGACAAGAAGATCAAGGAGTGGGTGGCGCAGCCCGGCAACGAGGCGCACAAGGTCGCGATCGAGAAGCTCGAGAAGATCATCGCTGACGACAACCGGACCGCGCGCGTCGACTACGACCGCCGGTCGGCGTTCGGCGGCTCCACACTGCTGACCACGGCGCTGTCGCTGACGCGGTGGTCCGAGGAGCGCGTCAAGAAGGACGCCGACCGCAAGCCCGGCTACCAGGAGCGCGACGTCACGCGCGCGGTGGCAGGCGCCAAGCAGTTCAAGAAGACGTACGACCGCACGATCGATCGCGCGAACTTCCGCCTCGCGCTCACCCGCGCGGCGCAGCTTCCCGAAACGGATCGCCCGTGGCTCGCGACGCTGCTCGACACCAAGCGCGGCCAGAAGATCGACGAAGCGTTGATCGACAAGACGCTCGAGGGTTGGTACGGCGCGCAGCTGCTCGAGGACGAGAAGCTCCGGCTCGAGTTGCTCCAGAGCGGCACCGCGGCGAAGCTCAAGGCGTCGAAGGATCCGTTCATCAAGGCCGCGCAGCGGATCTGGGCGACCTACAAGGCCGAAGAGAAGAAGACCGATGCGAAGTCCGGCGACCTCACGCTGATCACGCCGTCGTACGCGCACGCGATGCGCGAGGTTCTCGGCGGGCTGCTGTCGCCGGACGCGAACGGCACGCTGCGCGTCACCTACGGCACGGTGCGCGGCTTCAAGCCGGGCTCGACGTCGCCGGCCGACTCGCCGTTCACGGTCGCCACGCAGATCCCGGCGAAGAACACCGGCAAGGATCCGTTCGACATCAAGCCGAACGTGATCGACGCGATCAAGGCGAAGAAGTACGGCAAGTACTCCGACCCGGCTCTCGGTGGCGAGCTGCCGATCGACTTCCTCTCCGATCTCGACATCACCGGCGGTAACTCGGGCTCGCCGACGCTCAACGACAAGGGCGAGCTCGTCGGGCTCGCCTTCGACGGCACGATCGAAGGCGTGTCCTCCGACGTCGTGTTCAACGGCGAGACCACGCGGACGATCCACGTCGACGCGCGCTACATGCTGTGGACGATGGACGCAGTCGACGGCGCCGATCACCTCCTCAAGGAGATGGGCATCGCGCCGATGCTCGACACCATCCCCGCCGAGGCGAAGGGCGTCGCCCCGAAGGGTCCGGCCGCGGCGAAGTAGATCTTTCCCGCGCTCGTGGATGAACGCCGCTTCCGAGCGGCGTTCGCTCGTTTCGGGCAATGGCTCGGCACAGGTCGACCGGCCGGCTATTCCAGCCGCCAGGGGTGTCCAAGCTGCGATCGTCACTGGGCACGTTTCGGCACCCTGCTTGCTCGATCCACCCGCATGACGAAGCCTCGCGATAGCGCGCGTTCGATCTCTCTCGTGGAAGAGGAGTTCTTTCAGAACGGCAATCGGCCCGATCCGACCGAACCGATCGAGACCTTCTCCGATCTCGACGAGGGGTATCAGCGTCAGAGCCTGTGGCAGCGCCTGCTCGGCAAGAAGCAGCGTTAGGGCGTTAGGGGCGTTAGGCCGCGTTAGGCCGCGTTAGGCTAGGCCTTCGCGGTCAGTCGCTCGCGGGCAAGGCCGACGTACTTTGCATCCGCATCTCCCGCGAGCCACCGGCGACCGAGCCGGTTCGCGACCACCGCCGTGGTGCCCGAGCCGGCGAACGGATCGACCACGAGCTGACCTGCGGCGCTCGACGCCAGGATCAGTCTCTCGATCAACGCCTCCGGCTTCTGCGTCGCGTGCGGCGTCTTCTCGGTCATGCCGTTACAGATCACCGGCACCTCGATGACATCGCGGGGCTTCGCGCCGAGCGGATTCGGCTCCCACTTATCGCGCCGGACACCGCGGCCATACTGCGACGTCACCGCCTGGATGCGCGCCGGATACTTGGTGGTGTGCCCGTTGTACGGGATGCGCACCGCATCGACGTCGAGCTTCGCGTCGTCTCCGCGCAGGTGAAGGATCGACTCGTGCGAGCGCCCCCAGTCGCTGCCGAGGTTCGCCTTGTTCTTGTAGTACCAGACCAGCCAGCGACAGCTCGAGAACCGCTTCGCGCTGCGCACCTTGACGTCGGCCAGGATCTCGGAGAACCCGCACACGTATGCCGAGCCATGCGGCGCGAGCACGCGCGCGACCTCGGCGAGCCAACCATCGCACCACTCGACGTATGCCTCGAGGCTCTCGAACTCGTCCCACTCGGCCTTCGCGATCGCATACGGCGGATCGGTGACGACCAGATCTACGCTCGCATCCTCGAGCGTGCCGAGCAGCTCCATCACATCGCAGCGCCACAGCTCGCCGGTCTCGGTGGCGAGCGCACGCGTGGCCTTGGTGCCCGCGAGATCGCGCGGCAGCGGCAGCTCGCGCGCGACGCGTGGCGGACGTTTGGGCACGACTCGAAGCTACACGACCCGGCTGACAGCGAATGGTCGTGTTACCAGAGCTGCTCATGGCGCTCTCCAAGACGACGAAGAAGCTGATCGCGTATGCCGACCTGCCGACCGACAAGCGAGGCCTGCTCCCGATCGACGTCGCGCGAAAGATCCTGAAGACCACGTCGACCTATCCCGGCTCTCCTGATTTCGACGGTGAGGATGAGGATGCTCGCCAGGCCAAGGACACCGCCAAGTCGAAACAGATCCACGCGGCGCTGCTCTCGCTCGACGACACCGCCGAAGTGCTCGGGCATCTCACGCGCATCACCTGGGGCTACCCGCTCTACGATGCGACCACGCTCGTCGAGCGATACGGCGAGGCGATGCTGCCGTGGTTCGCGGGTGTGCTGACGCCCGAGGGAAACCTGGAGCTCAAGGCATGGCAGATCGAGGGCGCGCTCGTGATGCTCGGCTCCGAGGCGGCCTTCGAGCTCATGCTCAAGGCTCGAGCGTTTCACTTCATCGACAACGACGAGACGCGAAAGCACCCACTCGGTGACGTCTCCAAGCTCCGGGCGCTCGACCCGAAGGCACGAATCGACATCCTCGTCGAGAACACGATCGACGCCTTCATGGCGAAGCATCCGCAGGTCGCCGCCCGCGTGCTCGCGAAGCGGGCTGCCACGGCACCGAAGGACAAGCGGCTCGCGGCACTCGGGAAGCGCCTGGCGCTCGTGGTGGGCGGGAAAGCTGCGCTCGACGCGGCGTTCGGGGCGCGCCCGGTCGAGGCGGTGACCGCGAAGGCGATCCTGGAGGTGCTCGATGCGGGAGCCGGCGATCCCGCGCCACAAGCGTGGCCGAAGTTCTCGACGGGCATCGAGGACGATCCGATGGGCTACGAGTACTTCGGCCTCCGACTGATCGGTGCGCGCTCGAAGAAGGGCGAGGACTGGGGTGTCGTGCTCGAGCGGATCTCGGGCTCGTTCTCGCCGTGGGAGAAGACGCGGAT
>JACCYD010001041.1 GCA_013696695.1 Deltaproteobacteria bacterium
GCACATGCTGCGCGAGACCAGCACCGCCGACGCGCCGTGGTTGGTGGTCGAGGGTGGGGACGAGCGCTATCGCAACCTCACGATCGGCAAGACCATCCTCGATTCGCTCAAGCGCCGCCTCGAGGAGCCGGCGCCGAAGCGAGAGGTGCGCGCACCTGCACGCATCCATTCGATCGACGGCGTATCGGTGCTCGACAAGCTCGATCTCGATCGCAAGATCGACAAGCCTGCGTACAGCGACGAGCTCAACAGCCTGCAGAGCCGGCTGAACATGGCCACGCGCCACAAGAAGTTCGACAGCATCTCGGTCGTCGGCGCGTTCGAGGGCTGCGATGCCGCCGGCAAGGGCGGCGCGATCCGCCGCGTCACGCAGGCGCTCGATGCGAAGAAGTACGACGTGATTCCGATCGCGGCGCCTTCCGAGGAGGAGCGCGCGCGCCCGTATCTGTGGCGGTTCTGGCGGCAGATGCCGCAGCGCGGCCGGATCACGATCTTCGATCGCACCTGGTATGGCCGCGTGCTCGTCGAACGCGTCGAGAACTTCTGCTCCGAGGGCGACTGGATGCGCGCGTACTCGGAGATCAACGACTTCGAGGAGCAGCTGGTCAAGAACGGCGCCGTGGTCGTCAAGTACTGGCTGCAGATCAGCAAGGAAGAGCAGCTGCGTCGCTTCAAGGAGCGCGAGGCGACCGCGTTCAAGCAGCACAAGATCACGAGCGAGGACTGGCGCAACCGCGAGAAATGGGACGCTTACAACATCGCCGTGTGCGACATGATCGATCGCACGAGCACCGAGCTCGCGCCGTGGAAGCTCATCCCGGCGAACGACAAGTACTTCGCTCGTCTCGAGGTGATGCGCACACTCGTCAACGCGATCGAAGCCGCGCTCTAAGGGCTATAATCGCCAGCGTGGCGCGCTAGTGGATCGGCTCATCAACATGCGCTTGTTGCTCGGCGTCGCGCGACTTGCGCTCGTGGGTTTGGCGAGCGGCTGCGAGCTGATCTTCACCTTGAAGGAGCCGTCCGAGCTACCGCCCGGCGAGCTGATCACCGGGCAGCTCGTTCACCGGACCGCGAAGATGAGCTCGCCAACCGAGGTCACGGTCGACGAGGTTCCTCCCACGAGCACGCAGGTTACGGTGCGCTTCCCCGACGACCCCGAGGGTCGCGTCGTCGACGTGGAGGTCGCAGACGACGGCACCTTCGAGTTCGAGCGGCTGGGCGTCGACTACGTCCTCGACACCACCGTGAACACGTCGCTGGGAGCCTCGCAGGTCACGCTGTTCGAGAGCCTTCCGTCGCTGCTGGTCGGAGTGGCGACGGCAGGACGCCTCGATAGCGTGCTCGTCAACCGGGCGACCACCGTGTTGTTACCGGTCGCGACGTCGACCATGCCGCGTGGGATGACGACGATCGGTCAATGGACAACCACGACCGTCACCAACCAGACCATGTTCGATTGGCGAACCGCAGGCACCGCCGGCGGGCTCGGAATCGGCCTCCTCGATCCCGCGCAGCACGACGACGTGTTCATCCTCGATTTCCAGCTCGCCGCATTCACGCCCGGGCAGACCGCGGTCATTGCCGTCGGATCGCCGGACACGTTCGCGATGACCGACGGCGCGATTTTCGACCTCGACAGCGTGCCCGTCGTGCCGGTCTCCCAGAACGGATGCACGCACGCCCTCATCCAGCTCGACCCCGCGATCGAACGCTTGACGACCGCAGCCGGAACCGGCTTTACCGCGGCAGGCGCGAGCTGGGGTCTCTTGGCGGTCCCGGCGCTCGACACCGGACTGGCCGGCGCGGTCGGTCTGCTCGCGGTCGCCCCCACTCCGAACCTGGCGGTCGATGTCGACGCGCCGTATCACGACCCGTTTCCCGATCACCAGCTCCTGCTCGTCGCCGTGGCCTCGACGCCGCGCTCGCTCCTGCTCGATGGCAGGGTCCTCACGCTCGGCGCCGTCTTCGCCTATCTGTCAGCGGTCGAGCGCGGCAGCTGTCCGACCAGCACGACTGCCCTGGTGCTCGTCCCCGACATCGCACACGCGACGGGCATCACGATCGATGGCGCTGCGCTGACGGCCGACGAGCAGCCTGTCGTGATCGAGCGTCCCGGTGAGGCGGTCGTCACCTGGACCGAGAACGGCAGCGCTGATTTCTACCAGGTGGTGCTGCACGAGGTCGTACAAGACCCGCTGAATGCAGGGCGGTTCAGGCTCGAGCAACGTCGAGTGCTCCGATCGAAGGAGCCGCGAGTCGCGATCGAGGCCGCGCATCTCCTCGTCAACAAGCGCTACGTGCTGACGATCGCCGCGACGACAGGCTATCCAAACCTCGCCGCAGGCGATTATCTGAACGTCAGCTATCCCGCGACCATCGTGACGATGCCGAGTGTCGT
>JACCYD010001050.1 GCA_013696695.1 Deltaproteobacteria bacterium
ACCATAACTTCAACTCCACGATCGATCTGGCCGCCTCCGGGCTGCCCGCCACCGCGACGATCATCCGTGCATCGCTGTACTGGACGGTGATCGGTGTCGCGACGCCGACCGTCACGTTCGCGGGCACGCCGCTGACCGGCACCGAGCTCGGTCAGACGGGCACGAGCTGTTCGCGCGGCAACAACTTCATGTACGTCGGCGACGTCACCCAGCGCATGGTCGGCAACACCGTCACCCTCGTGCTGTCATCGGCCCAGACCGCCGGGCAGGGCGCCAGCCTCGTCATCACCTACGCCGACAGCGCCGACGCGCGGAACAACTTCGTGTCGATCACCGACGGTGCGTTCCGGTTCGGCGGGAACACCACGATCGCGAACACCCTCGCCACCGGGTTCACGGTCGGCGCCGGCTTCGACAAGGCGACCGCGATCAACCTGATGGCAAATGGCCAACCCTTCGCCGACTCGATCGCGTTCCAGAACACCTCGTTCGGCACCGGCCCGACGTTCTCGGGACCGAACGGTGCGATGTGGGACAACCGCATCGAGGACATCTCGGCGGTGCTCTCCGGCGGCGAGACCACGGTGACGACGACGGTGACCAGTCCGGATTCCTGCCTCGCGTGGTCGATGAGCGCGATCGTGGTCGAAGACGTCGACGACTCGACGATCGATCCGTAGCTCACTTCGCGATCGCGGCGCCGCGCTAACTCTCGATCTCGTAGTCCTTGAGCTTCTTGTAGAGCGTGGAGCGATCGATCTCGAGGATCGCGGCGGCCTGCGCCTTGTTACCGTTGGTCGCGACGAGCGCGGCGAGGATGCCTTCCTTCTCGAGCTCGCGCAGCGACCTCGCGGGAGCAGGTTGCCGCGCGATCACCGGCGGCGCCGGAGCGATCGTGGCGACCGAGGTCTGTGGATACGCGGGTGGCGGCGCGCTGATCGCTTGTGAACCGAGCGGCGGCGTCGGCGCTGAGGTCCGCGTGCGCGGCCCCTGGGTCATCGCGAGCACCTGCGGCGGCAGATCGCTCGCCATGATCTGCTCGCGATCGCCGAGCACGATCGCGCGCTCGACCGCGTTCCGGAGCTCGCGCACGTTGCCGGGCCACGCGTACCGCGTCATCGCGGCGATCGCGTCGGGCGCGAAGCCGGTGATCCGGCGGCCGGCCTGACCGCGGTAGCGAACGAGGAAGTGCTCGGCGAGC
The DNA here is from genome assembly GCA_013696695.1 of Deltaproteobacteria bacterium. Lineage (GTDB taxonomy): Bacteria > Myxococcota_A > Polyangia > Haliangiales > Haliangiaceae > JABFXX01. The sequence continues at coordinate 1,202 of JACCYD010001050.1, forward strand.
AACGGCACGTCGTCGAGGCGCTCGCGCAGCGGCGGCACGTCGACCTGGATCACGCTGAGTCGGTAGAACAGATCCTCTCGGAACGTGCCGCGCTTCACCATCTCGGCGAGATCGCGGTTGGTGGCGGCGACGACGCGAACGTCGACCTCGACCGACTTCTGGCCACCGACGCGCTCGAACCGGCGCTCTTCGAGCACGCGCAGGAACTTGGTCTGGAGGCCGAGCGGAAGCTCGCCGACCTCGTCGAGGAACAGCGTGCCGCGATCGGCCATCTCGAAGCGACCGGCCTTCTTGTCGGTGGCGCCGGTGAACGCGCCCTTCTCGTGGCCGAACAGCTCGCTCTCGATCAACGTCTCGGTGAGCGCGGCGCAGTTGACGGCGACGCACGGCCCCTTCGCACGGCGCGAGGCGCGATGGATCGCGCGCGCGACCATCTCCTTGCCCGATCCGGACTCGCCGCCAAGCAAGATCGTGGCATCGCTCGGACCGACGCGATTGACGAAATCGAGGATGCGTAGCGTGGGCGCCGAGCGACCGACGAGCTCGCCATTCGAAGCCGGGCCGACGAGTTGCTCCTCGAGGGCATCGGCGCGCTTGACCGCTTGCTCGCGCGCATCGGTGCCGACCCACGCGGCACCCGCGAGATAGGCGATGCAGTTCGCGGCGAGTGAATCGGTGTGATCCCACGCGCTCGCTGCGCTCATGCGACGGTCAACCCACAGGATGCCGATCACCTCGTTGTCGGCGCCGTGGATGGGCGCGGCAAGCACGGCGCGACCACCGCTCTCCGCGGTGACGACTTGCTTGTCGCGGACCTTGTCGACGACATCTTGTGGAACTTGAAGCTGCGTCGATTCGTTGCTACCCACCGCAGCGGCGAGCGGGGACACGCGACGCGCGGGTGAGCTCGACAGCACGAACGCGCGGTGCGCGCCGAGTGCAGACAGCGCGGCATCGCAGGCGGCGCGCGCCACGGCATCGCGCCCGGAGGCGGCATCGAGCCGCAACCGATCGCCGAGCTGAGCGATCGCCGCGAGCTGGCGACGTGCCCGATCATCGCGATCGGTGAGCGCCATCAGCTGGCGACTGCCGACCTCCATCGTGACGTTGCTCGACACCCGGGTCACCGCGACGCCGCCGTCGACCGCGAGGTATGTCAGCTTGGTGGCGCCGACCACGAGCTCGTCGCCGGCCTCGAACCGATGCACGTCGGCCGGTTGCTTGTTGATGAAGGCGGCCTTGCCGGTCTCGGCGACGAACGTCATCGCGCCGTCGCGCAGCTCGATCGAGCCGTGCTGGCGCGACACGGTGGGATCCGTGAGCTTGATCAGGCAGGTATCGCCACGGCCGACGCCGCCCCCACGCAACGGCACCTCGAACTCGCGGCCGACGTCGGGGCCCTCGATCACCACGAGGCGGGCCAGTGACATGGGCGCATCTTACCCGCTGTAGTAGGGTTCACGGCATGACAGGCCCGAGAATGGCGATCGTGTCCGGGATGATCGTGGCGATCGCGTGTGCGGCCGGTTGCCCCGGCAAGAAGAAGGACTCGACCACCGTGGCCACCGGCTCGGGGACGGGGCTGACCCACCTCGTCAAGAAGACCTCGCTATCGTGGGGGTTCTCCGTCGTCGGCACCAACAGCGAGGTGTTCCTGGCCACCACCGACGAGACCGGCTCGCAGGTCAGTCACCCGATCGGCAGCTTCGCCGGAACCTGCGAGAAGCTGACGGCGGCGAAGGAGATGAACGCGATCATCGCCGCGAAGTGCGCGCCCGAAGGCATGGCGGGCGTCGAGATCCACGGCGTCAAGCAGAACAACGAGATCATCATCCTCAAGATGTCCGCGGCCACCGCCGATCCGATGGCGCGCGAGGAGATCAAGCGGGTGACGATCACGCTCGGCGCGGCGATCGAAGTCGCGCCCTGAGCCGTCACGCGCCGAGCAGCCAGTTCTCGATCCGCTTCGCATCGGCGTCGGTGCGGACGTAGAACCGACCCCAGCGGGTTTTCAGGGTCACCGCCGCCTGCGCCAGCCACGCGGGTAACTTCGCGGGCTCGCAGCGACCGATGCCGAGCTCGTCGACGAGGTGCTCGATGTCGAACCGCGTCGTCAGATCTCTCGAGCGATCGGCGCCGTGGTGGAGCTTCGCGATCTCGACGACAAACCACGGGTCCTCGCGGCTGTCGATCCGGACGGTGCCCTGGAACTGCGGCACGCCAGATCGGTTGTGCTTGACCGACAGCAGCTGAAACCAGAACCAGAACAGCGGTAGCTGGCCGACGCCGATCGCCGCGCCGAGTGCACACGCGGGCGAAGTGATGCGCCGTTCCTGGACCGCGTGGTCGAGCTCGGCGAACACCGCGTCGAGCGCGGGTGTGCGGCGGACGAACGGTCGCAACAGGGCGAGTCGTTCGAGCTGTGCGTCGCGCGCTCCGAGCGCGAGATCGAGGTGCGGGATCAACGCGTCGACCGAGGCATCGCTGCCGTCGATCGCGAGCACGACAAGCATCTCGACGGGCACCTG
>JACCYD010001053.1 GCA_013696695.1 Deltaproteobacteria bacterium
GGGCTAGCGCGGCGAGCCGAGAAGGTACCAGTGACGCGTCGGCCCCCCAAGTGGTGCGCCCTCAGCTCGCTCCGGGGATGGTCGATTGCAGTCCGCTAGGAAAATATCGCGAGCTCGCCTTGCTACGGTCGTCACGATGATCGGCGAGGTGGAAGCTGCCCGTCTGAAGACTCGTTGCTGACTTCGAGGTCGACGCGCGAAGGGACGTCACCAGCGCCACCTCGCTGGCTCAGAAGCGGAACAGCGTCGCACCAACTGCTGGCGCCGGCACCGGACGGTCGAACATGCTGTCGCGGAACGACGACCCCGACGAGCTGTCATCGGAGCTTGCAGCCGAGAGGACGAGCAACGTGCCGACGACGATGAGGGTCCAGAACCACCACTTCTTGTAGACCGGCGTCGCTTTCTTCGGCGGGACCTCGAACGGTGTCGGGGGCAAGGCGGCGGTGCGGTTGATAGGTGCCCGAGCGCCTGCCGATGCTGGAATCACGACGACGCCCTGCGAGCCGGCCGCCACCTGCGCGACCACCGTCAGCTTGGTGCCATCGTCGATCGTCGCGATCAGCACCTGCTTGCCAGGCGCGACTGCAGTCCACTGCGTGAACGGCTCCAACAGCGGGCCTTCACCCTCCCGTTGCACCGAGACCACGCGCTGTGGGTGCACGCCCTCGGGAACACGCAACCAAACGAACCCGATCTTTGCGCGCAACTCGCCGAGCTTGTACTTGATGCGCTCGGCGCGTGAGTTGACCTCGGCCTTGTTGACGCCACTCGATTTCAACTCGGCCTCCGACATCCGCTGCGCCTTGACCATCGTGTCGTACGCAAGTGCGATCTGCCCGAGTGCTTCGACAGCCTGCGCGTATCCCAGATACGACCGTGCGGTCGGCTCGGCGGCGATCGCCGCAGCAAACTTTTCCGCTGCTGGCTGGTGCTTGCCTTCGACGAACAGCGCGACGCCCTCCTCGTGAAGCACGCAGCTCGCGCGCTGATCGGGGCAGCTCGCACGCGCCGTTCCGAACGTGAGGAGCATGAACAACACGCTGAGACAGATCGTCCCGATGGACATCGCGGCAGAGTAACCCAGAATCGGAATAGCGGACGCTGCAGGCGCCGGTGGGACCGCGATCGAACCGGCGGCGTTTGCGGCCACGCGGTTGGACACCGATTGGACACGCAACCCTGCGATTCCATGAGGGCCACAGCTGTTTAGCGCACCCAACTCCATGGTTCGGACATGACCAAACACAGCAGTATTGCGATCGAGACCGGAATGCGTGCCCTCGTCCGCACGCTTGGACGAGCTGCGCCGTCGCTACCGCATCGCCTCCCGCACGAAGCAGGCGCAACCCGCCCCCGCGTTGGACCCTGATCCCGCCTGACCTGCTGGTGATCGGAGCTCTTGAACAACTCGTAGATGTCGGTAGCTAGGCGATCGTTGGATCGAGCCGACGCGCTTCCTCGAAGGCGGCGCTGGCAGAGCTCTCGTTCCCCATTCGCGTGCGATAGATCTCGCCGACCTTCATGTACAGCTCCGCCCGCAGCTTGTTGAACGTCGCATAGCTCTTCATGCGGTTCAGGACCTGGCGATACGCGCGCTCGAGCCGCTTCCAGTCGCTCGCGTCGCTCAGCATGCGAACGATCGCCTCGAACGGTGCCATCGCCATCGACGCGTCCGTCGGTTCCTCGGACCACGAGGCGTCGAGTGCGTAGTTGAAGTACTCGAGCGCCTCGTCGCGCTGCTGGAGGTCGTCGCGCGAGAGCTCGCCGGCCGCGAAATACCAGGCGCCCCTGCGGTCGCGATCGACGTCGATGAGCTGCTTGAGCGTCTCGAGCGCCTTCGCGGAATCGTTGCTCGATCTTGCGCGAACGAGCTCCTTGCGCAGCTGGGCGACCTCCGGGCTCTCCGGCGGCGCCACCGGAATCGCGGCGAGCCGTTGTGTCACGTCGGTCATCGATGGGCGCTCGTCTGTCGAGAGCATCGCCTTGACCAACGCGTCGAGCTCCGCGGGAACCTCTGGACGCCACGTGCGCATCGTCGACGACGATCCAGTCGGCGGAAGCCCGGTGACCATCCGGAACAGGACCAGGCCGAGCGCATGCACGTCGTCGGATGTCGTCGCGCCCGGCCGGTCGTCCTGAAATGCAACCGAGGCGTGGTGCTCGTTCTTGAGGACGATGCTGCCCGAGTCGAGAGCGCCATACGGCCGACCGCGGTCGTGATACGCGCTGAGATAGCCGGCGACCTGCCGCGCGATACTGACCGCGAGCTCGACTGACATCTCATCCCGCCGCAACCGGTCAGACAAACGTTCTTCTGCGATCACGCGGCGAGTATCGACCAGACCTGGGCGCGACGCACCGACCACGCATCACTCATCGTGCGCCTATGCCGAGCTGGCGGAGTGCAAACCGCATCTACGACCAGGCGCAGTCAGCACTCGAGGTGCTCGTACCGAAGCTTCGCGCGGAGGCGCCACGCGAGATCAACGCGTGGGTAGACGCGCACGATGCGTACCTCGCCTGGGTGATCGCGGATCACGTCGCTCGCGGTGACGCAGAGCTGTCGAGTGTCGACAGCGCACAGCGCGACCGCGGCGAGTGGCTTGCGGCAGAACGGAGAGATCGACCACTAATGCAGAACGATGGCGGGCATGCGCGCATCGTACGCGACGGGTCCGAGGCTACCGTCCATGCCATGCAACTCGTCGAGGTGCTCGAACAGCTCCGCGCTGTGGTTCCGAACGGCCACGCCATCGCGACCAAGCTCGCGGGGACAACGAAGCCAGCACGTGTCCTCGACGTGCTCTGTGATCGCAAACGATCGCGCGTGCTCACCTCACCGGTCGCCGGCGTTGTCGAAGTCTTGGGCGGCGAGCTCGTCGCCTTCAAGCTCGTCAACTTTCGCGTCCTGGTCCGGACGAAGGAAGGCGAGCTGTCCGAGGACGCGATCGAGTGGACGCGTACCTATACCCACGACAATCCGTTTGGCTGCTGGGCCGATGTCGGCTGGCTCGTGCTCGCACCGGACGAGCTCCTCGTCACACGCGGGGCGTCGATCGACGCGCACGAACCGCTCGCGCGCTGTCGCGTCACGCTCGATCAGCTCGTCGACACGCATGGCGAGAGGGCCCTCCTGGCCACGTTCGCGGAAGAGCTACCAGAGCTCACACCTGGTGAAGCCGAGCAGGTAGCGATCGCGATGACTGATCATGTCGAGGCGTACCAGAGCAGCGACGACTGCAGCACCCGGACAAACGCCACGCTGATGCGCAAGGCGGACTTCGAAGCGCACAACGCAGAAGCTGCGCACCCCGTGTACGGCCGGTCGTGCGTGCTCTCGATCCCCGCGCTCACGAAGGCCGCTACTTCGACGAGCCCGGCAGGGCCCGTCGCGTGATCGCGCAAGCCACGTGCAAGCGAGCGGGACCGTCTCC
>JACCYD010001075.1 GCA_013696695.1 Deltaproteobacteria bacterium
GTGATCGATCGCGCACAGCTGCTTGGCCGTCGCGATCAACACGGCGTGGCCTACGGCCGGATCGGACCGCCCGTCATGATTCCCGCCCCACCGGCCGCCGCCGGAAGCGGCAGTGGAAGCGCCACGCCCGCCGTCGTCGCCCCTACGGCCAAGCCCGAGCTCGTCGCATCCGCCTACGTCTGGCTGATCGACGACACCGAGGGCAATGGCTCCCTCGGCATCCGGGTCGCGCTCGGCGCCAAGCAGGCGAAGCTCGGCGACCGGGTCGCGCTCGGCGGTGCCTGGCACCTCGACGATGGCCGGCGGTGGTACTGGAAAGTCGATTCACTGCAGGTGATCCCGCCCGGACCGCCGAGCGACCTCAAGGAACCGCCGCCACCCGAGCCCAATCACGCGATCCCGAACGGCAACCTGACCCCCGGCGCCCGGACGATCACCGTCGCGAGGGACAACGATGCCGTGTACTTCCAGATCGTCGGTCCACCGCCGGCCAACGACGGCGATGGCTGGGCGGTCGCCGACGAGCTCGGCGATACCGTCTACGCACTCCTCGTACTGCCGGGCGAGCGCGCCACCTACGGCGGCCAGGACATGCGCGCCGTCGACGAGCGCTGGCAGCTGAAGAAGGCCCAGACCTACGTGCTGCGGATCGGCCGGATCCGGGTTCGCGGACCTGACAAGCCGGTGGTGATCCACGCGCGGACAGCTCCCGTTCGGGTGAACTGAACCCTTGACCTCTGCAGGCGTTGGGATGAAATCCCTGTGTCCAGGGTCAGGAGCGTCCAGTGAGCCTACGGTCGGTCGTCGTCGTCGCGCTGTTGTTGTGGTTCCCAGTCGGTGCGCTCGCGCAGTCACCGACCACCGGTGCGATCCAAGGTGTCGTCACCGACTCCAAGTCGGGTGATGCGCTCGCCGGCGTCACGGTGATCATCACCGCGTCCGGCGTCAGTACGCAGAGCCAGATCACCGACAGTCGCGGCGCGTACAAGATCGCGAACCTGCCGCCGGGCAGATATCTGGTGACGTTCTACTACCTCGACTCGACGATCGAGCGCAGCGACATCATCGTCGGCATCCAGAAGGTCACGCCGGTCTATCTCAAGATGGGCGCGGACGGCGGGGGCAAGGGCGAGGTCGTTCGCATCGAAGGTCACGCACCGACGATCGATCCCACGTCGACGGCGCAAGGCATCACGATCGACAAGGACTACCTCAAGAACATCCCGGTGCCGGGCCGCACGTTCGAGTCCGCGCTCGGCGCCGCCCCTGGCTCGCAAGGCGACGTCCTCGGCGTCGCGTTCTCCGGCTCGACGTCGCTCGAGAATCAGTACATCGTCGACGGCGTCAACACGACCGGCCTGACGTTCGGCACGGTCGGCTCGCCGGTGATCAACGACTTCATCGAGGAGATCGAGATCATCACCGGCGGCTACAACGCCGAGTTCGGTCGTGCCACCGGCGGCATCGTCAACGTCGTCACCAAGAGTGGCTCGAACGAGCTCAAGGGATCGATCTTCGGCTACATGCAGCCGGGGTTCTTGACGGCGCCGGCCGTCGAGACGCCGTCGAACTCGTCGTCGATCGACGTCGTCGGTGATGTCGGCTATCGCGCCGACCTCGGCTTCGAGATCGGCGGCCCGATCAAGAAGGACAAGCTGTGGTTCTACGTCGGCTTCGCGCCGGCCTTCACGCGCATCGATTACACGCGCACCACGAAGACGCAGACCGACTGCCGCCGGACGCTCGAGGATGGCACGCGCTCCGATTGCGATACGCGCCTCGTCACTCAGGGCGGCTTCGCCGACGGCACCGCGGATATCGATCCCGACACCGGCTTCTTCATCACCGACGATGTCGACTCGGAGGTTCGCGCGACGACGCTCCGCACGTACAACACGCTCGCCAAGCTCAACTACGCGCTCAACCCGCAGCAGCAGGGCCAGCTCGCCGTCAGCTACGTGCCGGGCTCGTCGCGCCGTCCCGGTCTGTTCGGTCCCGCGTCGTACGGCCGCAAGTCGTCGGGCGCGAACACGGACGTGTCGCTGAAGTGGACGTCGAAGTTCAACAACGATCGCACCGAGGTCGAAGCGACGCTCGGCCTCCACCGCGACAGCTTCACGCTCGAAGCGATCGACGACACGCTGCAGGGCACGCCCCAGCAGATCCTGATCGGCGGCGAGCTCGGCACCTACGGCAGGGGCTTCGGAGAGAGCCAGGCCACGCAGGCCGGCTGTACCGACGGGATGACCGGGGGCGACAGGTTCCCGTTCATCACCAACTGTCCGATGGATTCGAGCGCGTACATCATCGGTGGTCCGGGCTCGGTCTATCAGGATCTCGAGCAGCGCCGCACTGGCCGCATCAGCGTCACGCAGCGCGTGAAGGCCGCCGGTACGCACGAATTCAAGGCTGGCATCGACTCCGAGGACAACAGGTCGACCAATACGCGCGCGCTATCGGGCGACGCGTTCCTCTACAACCAGGTCAACCTCGCGGTCGACGTGCTGCGCTGGGTACAGATCGCTGGTACCGAGGACGGCCGCGAGCGCTTCGATCAGATGTGCACGACCGCGAATCCCGATGCGGAGGTCGGCGGCATGTTGCAGTTCAAGTGCGACTTCCTCGGCAACCTCGGCGCTGAAGGCACCGGCGTGGTGAGCAACACGTTCAACTGGTCCGCGTACGTCCGCGATTCGTGGCAGATCCGCCCGAACATCACGGTCAACGCCGGCATGCGCTACGAGGAGCAGCGGCTCCGCTACGCCGGGTTCCTTCAGGGTCAGGTCGATCCGGTCACCGGCGAAACGTTCGGCAAGAACGCGCTCGTGCTCAAGAACGAGTGGGCGCCGCGCCTCGGGATCCTCTACGACTGGACGAAGGAAGGCCGCTCGAAGGTCTACGCGCACTGGGGCCGGTTCTACGAGTCGATCCCGCTCGCGATCAACAACCTGACGTTCGGCCAGCCGATCATCTACTCGCAGACGTACACGCCCACGCTATGCGGCGAGGTCGATCCGGCGATCGGCGCGCCGAACGGGTTCGGTTGTTCGACGACGGCGACCGAGCCCGATCAAGGCACGCAGCTCTCGGGCGTCAACGGCTCGCTCGTCGCACCGGGCCTCAAGGGGCAGTACATCGACGAGATCGTGGCCGGCGCGGAGTACGAGTTCTTCGACGACTTCAAGCTCGGCCTGTCGATCCAGGATCGCCGGTACGGTCGCGTGATCGAGGATGTCTCGGTCGACGGCGCGAACACCTATATCGTCGCGAACCCGGGCGACTTCCCGAAGGACGAGGAAGCCAAGCTCCAGCGCCGGATCGATGCGATGGAGGCCGGCGCCGATCGCGATCTCCTCGAGAAGCAGCTCGAGATGTTCCGCGGCATCCGCATCTTCGACAAGCCGCGCCGCGATTACACGGCGATGCAGATCACGATGTCGCGCCGGTTCAAGAACAAGCTGTACACGCAGGCGTCCTACACGTTCTCGCGCACGCGCGGTAACTACCCCGGCCTGATCTCCTACGACGACAACGTCATCCTCCCGAACGCGTCGACGCAATATGACCTGATCGAGCTGCTCGCGAACCGCATCGGTCCGCTGCCGCAGGATCGCCCGCACTACGTCAAGCTCGACGGCTACTACACCCACGACAAGGGCAAGATCGGCGCGTTCACCGTCGGTGCACGGTTCCGCGCGCTCTCGGGCATCCCGCAGAACGCGCTCGGCTCGCACTATCTCTACGGTGACAGCCAGTCGTTCCTGCTACCGCGCGGCACGATCGGGCGCTCGAGCTTCGAGCACGGCCTCGATCTCCACGTCGGCTACGCGCGGCCGTTGAAGCGGCAGATGAAGTTCGAGGTGTTCTTCGATATCTACAACGTCTACGACAACCAGGGCACGTTCAACGTCGACGACAGCTACGCGAACGGCGTACGCCAGAGCCAGCCGAACGGCGGTGGTGGCTCGCTTCAGAATGCGAACCCGGTGTCGGGTGGCACCTACGACGATCTGCTCTGGGTGAAGACGGTCAACGACGATGGCGGCGAGACCAACGTCCCGATCGGTCGCAACCCCAACTTCCGCAAGACGATCGGTCGCTACGGTCCGGCGTACGGACGCATCGGCGCCCGCCTGACGTTCTAATCAAGGGACGACCTGGATCGTCGCGGCGCCCCGCGTCGCGGTCGTCGCGGCATCGGCGAAGTTCGGCGAGCACGTCGCGCAATCGCCGGTCAACATCGCGTTGTCGCGCGTGTTGATGCGAATCCGGCCGATCGCCCCGCCGCCACCGCCGGCGTTGAGGGTCGCGGTGCCGGAGTCGCCTGCGGTTCCCGAGAACATCGGGGGGGCGCCGCCTGCGCCGCCCTTGCCGCCGGTCGAGCCGATGCCGCTACCGGTGCCGTTGCCGCCGGTCGCGGCCGTGCGTGACAGCTGACCGTTCTGACCGCCTTGGCCGGCGCTGTCACCGCCGCCACCGCCGCCGCCGTTGACGGCGAGAACGGCGCCCGCGTTGATCGTGACGGCCGAGGACTCGAGGAGGATGGTGCCTCCGGCGCCGCCACCACCGCCCGCCGCGTCATGGAGGAGATTGCGATCGGCACCACAGCCACCGGCATTGACGCCACCCGCCGAGTTGAACGTGATCGCATCATTCGCGACCAGCTGGAGCGCGCCGCCGCCGGCGCCACCGGTTCCGGCGCTGAACATCTCGCCGCCACCACCGCCACCACCGGAGCCGCCGCGCAGCTGGGTGATCTCCGGGTTGCCGTGCATCGTGCCGCCGGTCGTCGCGGTTTGTGTGACCGATGCACCGCCACCCGAGCCGGCGACACCGTGACCAGCGCCGGAAGCACCGCTCGCGTCGTTGGTCGCCCCGGCACCACGGATGCCCTTGCCGGGACCCGATCCATCCTGCTCCGGCACACCGCCCGATCCGCCACCGGGAGACGGCTCGAGCACCGAGCAGGGACCGCGGACGTCGAGTACAGCGTTGACGACGATCGACCGATTTGCCGCGAACACCGCTGCGCGATTGCCCTCGAAGTTGATCGACGCGTTGATCGCGAGCTCGTGAAACGTCCAGATCCCGGCGCCGTTGGTCCGGCGATAGCCGATGCCGTTGATCACGCCTTCACCCTGCGGACGCACGCCGCTGATCGAGCCATCCTCGGTGTTGGCAATCGCCGCCGCAGCGATCGCGGTATCGATGATCAGGCCGTTCGGCGCGAGGTCGGCCGTGGTGGCAGCGTCCGCCGATGGAACCAGCTCTTCACAATGTGCCGGCGCACCGGTGCAGATCGCGCACGGCGTGGTCACGGGCAGCTCGCCGACGGTCTCGCACTCGCGCAGCACGTTGCCGATGCACATGCTCGAGGTGTCATCGGTGCATAGCTCGGGATCCGGCAGGACGTCGGGCACGATCGTGATGTCGATCGGGCCGTCCGAGGGAACGTTATTCGACGGCGCCGTGTAGGGGCAGCCGGCGAGCAGCAGTGGCAGGACGGCCCATCGCATGCCCGGCGATTATAACGACCGCCGGGGCGCGAGGGGCAGTTGTTATTCAGCCGAACCGGCCGGTGATGTAGTTCTCGGTCCGCTCGTCCGCGGGATTCGAGAACATCTTCGCGGTGGCGTCGTACTCGACGAGGATGCCGGTGCGCTGGTCGTTCTTGGAGTCGAGCTCCGCGGTGAAGAACGCGGTGCGATCGCTGACGCGCGCGGCCTGCTGCATGTTGTGGGTGACGATCACGATGGTGAACTGGCTCTTGAGCTGGCGCATCAGCTCCTCGATGCGAGCGGTCGCGATCGGATCGAGCGCGCTGCACGGCTCGTCCATCAGCACCACCTCGGGCTCGACGGCGATCGTGCGCGCGATGCACAGGCGCTGCTGCTGGCCACCCGACAGGCCGAGCGCGGAGGTCCGCAGGCGATCCTTGACCTCGTCCCACAGCGCGGCAGAGCGCAGCGACGTCTCGACCAGCTCGTCGAGCTTCGCGCGATCGCGGATGCCGTTGACGCGCGGACCGAACGAGACGTTGTCGTAGATGCTCTTCGGAAATGGGTTGGGCTTCTGGAACACCATGCCGATGCGGCGGCGGACCTCGACCGCCGAGACCTGCGGACCGTACAGATCGACACCGTGATAGAGCAGCTTGCCGGTGACCTTCGCGCCGGGCGTGGTGTCGTGCATGCGGTTGAGCGCGCGCAGCATCGTCGTCTTGCCGCAGCCCGACGGGCCGATGAAGGCGGTGATCTGCTTCTCGTGGATCTGCAGCGACACGTCCCGGACCGCCCGAAACGCGCCGTAGTAGACGGCGGCATCCCCGATCTCGAACACGACAGGCGTGTCCTCGACGGCTGCCGCGGAGCGGTGCTCCACGAGGATGCGCGGATTGCTCGGGCGGGGTCTTGGTTGTGCGACGGCCATGGGGTCCTCCGATGTCATTGCTTACCTCTTGAGGGCAAACCGGGAGGTGAAGACCCGGGCCGTGATCGTCATCAGGAAGGTCAGGGCGACCAGCGTGAGCGCGGCGCCCCACGCGCGGCTCTCGGCCGCGGGAAATGCGAGATCGCTGTTGAAGATCTGCAGCGACAAGGCGGTGTTCGCCTCGGTGAACAGATGCGGGTTGAACGCTTTCGCGGCACCGACGGCGAATAACAACGGGGCGGTCTCGCCGGCGGCACGCGCGACAGCGAGCAGGGCACCGGAGACGATGCCGGGCAGCGCGGCCGGCAACACCACGGTGAGGATCGTGCGCGACTTCGACGCACCGAGCGCGTATGCCGCCTCGCGCAGCTGAGTCGGGACGAGCCGCAGCATCTGCTCCGTCGAGCCGATCACGACGGGCAGCATCAAGCAGGCGAGGGCGAGCGCCCCACCGAACGCCGAGTAGCCGAATCGCATCGTCCACATCACGTAGATGAACAGGCCCATCACGATCGACGGCACGCCCGTCATCACCATCGCCATGAACCGAACGGCGCGAGCAAACTTGCGGGTGCCACCGTACTCGTGGAGGTAGACCGCACCGAGCACGCCGAGCGGCACCGCGATCACCGTGGCTGCGCCGGTGACGAGCAAGGTGCCGAGGATCGCGGGCCCCATCCCCGGGCCTTCGCGGCGGGAGATCGCCGGGATGTCCTTGGTGAAGAACGCCGGGAACGCATCGAACGCGACGCCCGCACCGCGGGACACCACGGCGTAGAGCACCGCGATCAGCGGGATCGCGAGGATGGCGACCGCCGCGATCATCAGACCGGTCATCAGCTTGCTCCGCGTCGAGCGCCAGCTCGGCTTCGCGTGCAGGTCGCTCGCGGCGATCATGCGTGCCTCCGGCCGCGCTGGACGATCCAGGTCGCGAGTAGGTTGACCACGATCGTCAGCGCGAACAGCGTCACGGCCAGCGCGATCAGCGCCGACTTGTGAAGGTCGTCGGCTTCACCCCATTCGTTCGCGATCACGGCGGGCATCGAGTTGCCCGGTGCGAACGGGTTCGCGGTGATCTGGCCGAGCGCCGATCCGATGACAAGCGCGGCAGCGATCGTCTCGCCCATCGCGCGACCGAGGCCGAGCATCACCGCACCGACCAGACCGCCCTTGCTGTGCGGCAGCACCGTCGCGCAGATCATCTCCCAGCGCGTGGCACCGAGGGCGAGCGCGGCTTCCTTGTCGGTGAGCGGCGTGGTCTCGATGACCTCGCGCGCGAGCGACGTGATGATCGGGGTGATCATGATCGCGAGGATGATTCCCGCGGTGAGGAACGAGCGGCCGAGCCCGAAGTGCTGCGACAGCACGAGGACGCCCCACAACCCCCACACCACCGACGGGACCACCGCACACAGGTCGATGAGATAGACCATCGGCTTCTTCAGCCAACGCGGGGCGACCTGCGTGATGAACAGCGCGACGCCGAGGCTGACCGGCACCGCGAGGACCAGCGCGATCGCGGCCGTGTACAACGTGCCGAACAGGAATGCGAGCAAGCCGTAGTGATCCTCCGCCGCCGACCACTTGGACGACGTGAACAGATCCGGACCCATCTTCTCGAGCACCGGCAACGCACGCTGGGTCATCGACGCGGCGACCAGCCCGAGGATGACCAGCACGAGGCCCGCCGCTGCGATCGTGATCCACCCAAACGCCTTGTCAGCGTGGTGGCTGCGTCCGCGGAGCTCGAACAGCTGCATGGTCAGGGCACCTGGATGCTTTCGATCTTCACCAGCGCCTTGTCCTGCAGCGATTTCGGAATCGGCGCGAAGTCGACCTCGGCGAGCAGCGCTTGCGCGTCGGTGAGCATGAACTTGAAGTAGGCTTTGACGGCATCGCCCTTCGCCTTGTCTCCCTGCTTCGCGTAGGCCATGCACCAGCTCTGCGCGGTGATCGGATACGCTGCATCGCCCTTGGCATCGACCGCGCTGAAGGTCAGGTCGTCTTTGACCTCGATGCCCTCGCCGGCCGCGGTCACGCTCGCCGCGTCGGGCATGACGTATTTGCCAGCCTGATTCTTGATCGCCGCGTACGCGAGCTTGCTGCCTTTTGCATCCGACAGGTCGACGTAGCCGACCGCGCCCTGCTTGGACTTCACGATCTGCGCGACGCCACCGTTGCCGTTACCGGCTTGGGTATCGGTGGGCCACTGGACGGTGGATCCGCTCTTGAGCTTCCACGCACCACCGGCGGCCTTGTCGAGATACTTGGTGAAGTTCTCGGTCGTGCCAGAGCCGTCGGAGCGCCGCGCGACGACGATGTCGACACCGGGGAGCGTGACGCCGGGATTGTCTGCGGCGATCGCTGCATCGTTCCACTTCGTGATCTCGCGCTGGAAGATCTTGGCGGTGGTCTCGGCCGACAGCTGGAGCTTCACGTCGGGCAGGTTGTAGGCGACCGTGATCGCGCCGAGCACGTTCGGGATGTAGAAGA
>JACCYD010001026.1 GCA_013696695.1 Deltaproteobacteria bacterium
CCCGCGAGCGACGTCGGCGTCGTCGGCACCAACATCGCGGTCGCCGGATCGTGGGTGGCTTCGGCGGCGACGACGAGGCGGTTGATCGCCGCGAGCTCCGCATCGTAGAGCGCGGCGATCGGACCGCCGGGCGCGAGGATCTCCTTGAGGTGCGCTGCCTCGTCTTCCTCGGAGACGCCGCGCTCGCTGCGCAGCTGCTCGAGCGTCTGCGTGCTCGGTGACGCGCCGGCGCGTGCCGCTTCGACCACGATGCGCTCGAGGTCCTTGCGGTACTGCTCGCTCGCCAGCCGCGATTCGACGCTGCCCTGGTACGCGGGATCGAACAGCCGGCGATCCTCGCTCGACAGCTCGCCGATGATCTTCTGATGATCTTTGTCTGCGATGCCGAGCTGCGCGCGCAGCGAGTCGAGGATCACGAGCTCGCCGCGCGTCACCGTGCCGTCGGCGACCATCTCGCGCAAGGTCTCCTTGTACGCGCGCAGTCGCGCCTCGCGCTGCTTGGTGCGCTCGGTGTGGAGCAAGTAGATGTCCTTGAGGTCGTCGGACGGCGGCGCCTCGCCCCATTCCCACTTCTTGAGGATCTTCTGCCCGAACTTCTCGTGGACGTATTGATCCTCGCGGCGCGCGAACCGGCGCACGAACATCGCCGTCGACGCGAACACCACGAGCACGCTCCACGCGGTGACCACCCAATCCTGGAGTCGCTGTAGCGAGGGCTGACCGGCGAACAGGTAGAACGCGTTGAACGCGACCAGGCCGCAGAACGCGAGCATGTGGTGGCGCACGCGACTCGTGATCGCTTCCTTGTCTTCGACGGACAGATCGACCGGCTTCTTCGCCGCGATCTCGGCGCCGAGCTTGCGGGCCAGGATCGCCGACTCGATGACGTGGAACAGCGCGAAGCTCGCGATGCCGAACGCGACCAGCGTCAGCGGCGCGGCGACCAGCACCGGGATCTGGGGCAGGAACGTGAAGCCCGGCTCGAGTGCATGGGCACCGTCGCGCGTCCACGTGCCATCGAAGTAGTAGTCCCAGCCCTGGGGACTGACCAGAAAGTAGTAGGTGTAGAACGCGACCACGATGCCGGGCCACGCGAAGTAGGCGATGCGGCGCGCGCGGTCGGTCGCTTCTTTCCAGTAGCCCTGCTCGAGATCGATGTCGGGGCAGTGCTTCTTGCACGCGACGCACGGCGCGCATTGCGATGTCAGGTCACCGCTCGCACGCGAGGCGCCGTCGCCGGCGGGCTCGGTGTGGATCTTCTCGACGAGCCCGACCGGGCAGAGGAAGTTGCACCACGTCTTTCCGGCGTACACGAAGCTCGTCACGATCGCGGCGATCGTGACCACCGCGAGGAACAGCGCGAGCCACAGCGCGCTGCCGTTGGTGCCGATCAGACGCAGGGACAGCGCGAACACCATCAAGCCGAGCTGGACGAGCAAGTAGTGCTTGTTCATCCAGTCGGACATTTTTCTGGTGCCCGGTTTCCCGAACAGCCGCCCGATCTGCCCCATCACGGCGAGCGGGCAGATGCGCCGCCACAGGTGATAGCCGAACGCCATCCAGAAGAATGGCAGGATCGCGATGCAGATCGTCCACACCAGGCGGTTGCCATGCTCGAAGTTGAGCACCGTCGGAATCGTGGCCGCGAATGCGAGCACCATGACGATGCGCGCGGCGATCACCCAGTTCGGCGCAGCGCCGCCATCGGTGAACGCTGCCCAACCACCGACCTTGGTCTTCGCCGCCTTGCCCTTGGGGGCATCGGTCGCGACCGGCAGCTTCTTCTTCGGTTTCTCGTCGGCCATCGATCAGGTCACTTCGCGAGCGGGCAGCCGAAGCCTTTGGCGGCGTCGGGCCCGAGGAACTCCTCGAGGTGGTTCTTGCCGCGGCACTCCTGATGCTTGAGGAATTCGAGCGTGAACTCCTCCCACCGGGTGGTCGGCACGATCTGGAAGTTGAGCGTCGCGATCGGCTTGTTCATCGACTTCGGATCGCCCTTGGTCGCGTCGACGTTCCCCGGCACCGAGTAGTCGTGCATGCCGAAGTTGCGGATGTGGCACTGCGCGCAGGTCATGCCGTTCTCCTCACCCATGTCGCGGCGGCCGTCCTCGAGCGGGAACGGGCCGCGCTGCATCTCGACGGTCTTGTAGTCCTTGTAAAGATGGTTCGAGTCGATGCGCGCGCCCTTGACCTTGTCACCGGTGGTGTCGGGCAGATCGACGAAGCCCAGCGTCTTGCGGCACAGCACCTCGTGGCCCGGGGTGTGGGAAGGCGTGCCCTTGACGAACTTGTCCGCGCACGCGGGGCCCCACGTCTTGAGCGTGCCGTTGGGGCCGACCTGATCGACGGGCACCGTCTTCGTCCAGAAGCCCGGGATGATCACGTTGACGTACGCCTGCGCCCTGCCGTCGGCGGTGACGAACGGTTTCTGCGCGCTCCACGCCCACGCGTCGCCGTGCTTGTACGAGCCGTCGGCGTTGCGCACCGAGCCGCCACCCATCTGTGCTTCGAGGGCGATGCCGATCATGAAGCCGCGCGCATACGGCGCCTTCGCCGAGTCGTCGAACGTCATCACATCGGTCATCAGCGCCGACACCGCCTGGCCATGCGCGGCGGTGTCCTTCACGAACCTGGGATTCGGTCCGCCGCCTACGAGCAGGCGCTTGGCGACCATGCCGAGGAAGTTCTTGTTGTTCGCGTCCCGCTCCGCAGCGGGCCGCGGCAGTGCGGGCACGTACTCGACGGTCGGGCGCAGGCGGAACATCGCGAACACCGGCTCGGGCGCCTTGATCGCCTGGTAGACGACGCGCAGCTCGGTCCACGCGCGATCGATGCGCGGTCGAACCGTGACGATCTTCCACGCCGCGGGATCGCCGAACACACTCTTGTCGAACTTGTCGCTCTTCGGATCGAGCCGAGGGTTGTTGTGAATCTGCGCCTGCGCGACGAGGAAGCTGTTCCACATCGCCGCCTTGTCGGGCTTGTAGGCGCCGAGCTTGGTGCGTTGTTCCTCGGTGAACTGCCACTTGAAGCCCTCGGCGCCGACCTGCAGCATCCGATCGAGCGGCCAGTCCTTGTTGACCTGCGCGAGCCGCTTGGGCTGGCGGATCATCAATAACGTTTCGATCATCGGCGATTGCTCGGGTGCGACCGGTTGCGCCTGCGCGCGGCGATCGACCAAGAGCTCCCAGGTCGCCTTGACCGCCGGCTTGCCCGGTTGCGTGATCGCGAGCTCGAACACGCCCTTGGTCGCCTTGAGATCGTCCGGCGTCGGCTTCCACGTCACCATCTGGGTGATCGCGTCGAACTTGGCGGACTTCGGCATCGCGACCACGTCGACTGCGGTCTCGTCGAGATCCTGATCGATCGCGGCGACCGAGAAGTAGATCTGTTGACCGACGCCGACCTTCTTCCACGCCGGCGGAAATACCTCGGGCGGGCGGTCGGGTTTCGGCGGCGGCGCCGGCAGCAGCGTGACCTCGGGCTTCGGCGGCACGACCTCCGGCTTGTCAGGCTTGGCGACGTCCGGATCCGGATTCGGCTTGATGGGTTGTGGTTGCGGCTTGCCGCCACCGCAGCTGAACGCGAGGAGAAGCAGAACTCCGAGGAGAGTCGAGTGCCTGACGTGCCTCATGCGCTGCGCATCGTACCACCGTGCTAGGGTCCGCTCGCTTCACCGCATCCACCACCTGAGGGGCCTCGTGACCGACCTACCCACGCTCGCGATCAACACGATCAGGACGCTCTCGATCGATGCCGTGCAGAAGGCCAACTCGGGACATCCCGGGCTGCCGCTCGGCGCCGCACCCATGGCGTACGTCCTGTGGCAACGCCATCTCCAGCACGATCCTCGGTCGCCACAGTGGTTCGATCGCGATCGCTTCGTGCTGTCCGCGGGCCACGGCTCCGCGCTGCTGTATTCGCTGCTTCACCTCACCGGCTACGACCTGCCGATGGCGGAGCTCGAGAAGTTCCGGCAGTGGGGCAGCAAGACGCCCGGTCACCCGGAGTGGCATCACACCGCCGGCGTCGAGGCCACCACGGGCCCGCTGGGGCAGGGCGCGGCCAATGCCGTCGGCATGGCGATCGCCGAGAAGTACCTCGCGAAGTATTACAACCGGCCCGGTCACGAGGTCATCGATCACTTCACGTACGCGCTGGTCTCCGACGGGGATGTCATGGAGGGCGTCGCGCTCGAGGCCGCGAGCCTCGCCGGGCACCTCCAGCTCGGCAAGCTGATCTATCTCTACGACGCGAACAACGTCACGCTCGATGGCCCGCTGTCGCTCGTGATGTCGGAGGACGTCGGCGCGCGGTTCGCCGCGTGCAACTGGCAGGTCCTCCACGTCCAGAACGGCGACACCGATCTCGAGGCGATCGACGCGGCGATCAACTCCGCGAAAGCGGAGCGCGATCGGCCGTCGATCATCGTCGTCAAGACCACGATCGGCTTCGGCTCGCCGAAGAAGGCCGGCCTGTCGTCGGCGCACGGCTCGCCGCTCGGCGATGCCGAGGTCGCCGCCACCAAGACGGCGCTTGGTTTCGATCCAGCGCTCAAGTTTCACGTGCCCGACGCAGCACGCACACATCTCGGTGAGTCGATCCAGAAGGGCGAGGTCGCGCACGCGAAGTGGCGCCAAGCGTTCGCGGCGTACAAGGCCGCTCATCCCGAGCTCGCGGCGCAGCTCGAGCTGTCGATCAAGAACGAGCTTCCCGCCGATTGGGATGCCGCACTCCCCACGTTCAAGGAAGCGATCGCCACTCGTGTCGCATCCGGCAAGATCCTCACCGCGCTCGCCACCAAGATTCCGTGGCTGGTCGGCGGCGATGCGGATCTCGGCGGCTCGACGAAGACCATCGTCGCCGGGGGCGATTTCGATCGCAGCGGCGAGAAGCGCAACCTGCGCTTCGGTGTCCGCGAGCACGCGATGGGCTCGATCGGGAACGGCATGCTCTATCACGGCGGCCTGCGGCCGTACGTGTCGACGTTCTTCGCGTTCTCCGATTACATGCGTCCGCCGGTCCGCATCGCGGCGCTCAACGGGCAGGGCGCGATCTTCGTCTGGACGCACGATTCGATCGGCCTGGGCGAGGACGGCCCCACGCACCAGCCGGTCGAGCACCTGATGTCGCTGCGCGCGATGCCGAACCTCCACGTGTTCCGTCCCGCCGATGGCAACGAGACGATCACTGGCTGGCGCATCGCGCTGACTCGCACGAAGACGCCCACAGCCCTCGTGCTGTCGCGGCAGGATCTGCCGCCGCTGACGCCAGCGACGGATGTGGCCGAGAAGGGCGCGTACGTGCTCGCCGAGGGCAAGGACGTGATTTTGATCGGCACGGGCTCCGAGGTATCGGTCGCGATGGCCGCCCGCGAGGCGCTCGCGAAGGACGGCATCGCCGCGCGCGTGGTGTCGATGCCGTGCTGGGAGCTGTTCGCGGAGCAGCCGCAGAGCTATCGCGACAGCGTCCTGCCGCCCACGCAACCGCGGCGCGTCTCCGTCGAGGCGGGCGTCACGTTCGGCTGGCGCGAGCACGTCGGTGATCGCGGCATCGCGATCGGTGTCGATCGGTTCGGCG
>JACCYD010001116.1 GCA_013696695.1 Deltaproteobacteria bacterium
CACCGGTGGCCTTCATGCGCGCGATGATCTCGGCGTCGACGATGGGGACGAAGTTCTTCGACATCCGGCACGACTGCGTGTACGGCTCGCCGGCGAGCCAGCCGTCGAGATCCTTGACGACGAACGGCACGCCGCGAAAGACGCCCTGGGGGAGCGGCGCCTTCGCGGCGGCGCGCGCCTGGTCGTACATGCGATGAATGACCGCGTTGAGCTTCGGGTTGACCTTCTCGATCGCGGCGATCGCGGACTCGACGAGCTCGGTAGGGTGAACGTCGCCGCGGAACACGCGCTCGGCAAGCGCGGTGGCGTCGTCGAAAGCGGCGTCGGGCATGGAGCCGAGCCTATTCGATCGGCGAAGATGACGACATGGCGCGAGCGAGCAAGAGCAAACAGACGACGACAACGAAGACGAAGAAGGCGAAGACGAAGACGACGAAGACGACAAAGACGTCGAAGCCGACACCGAGGTCATCGAAGACCGCCCCGAAACCATCGGCGAAGGCGGGCAAGTTGAACAAGCCGACGTCGAGCAAGACGTCGAACGATTCGACGCCGCCGAAGCCATCGGCTAACGCGGGGCGGTTGCACAAACCGAAGCCGACCAAGACTCCGAAGAACGATTCGCCGGGGAGGCCGCGAAAGTCGACGAAGGCGAGCAAGTCGACGGCGACGGCGGCCACCGAGTCGTCCGCCGGCATTCCGTTCCCGTTCATCGGCGCCGGCGACGCGAGCTACTTCGAGTGGGCCGATCTGCACGTGCGGTTCACGCGCCCGGTAAAGCCGGCCGAGAAGAGCAAGCTCGTGAAGACGGTGCCGCCACCGATCGGCGACGTGAAGTGGGAAGGTGCGCAGCACCTGTACCTGTCGAGCGACCAAGGTGTCGGCCGCCAGATCCAGGCCGCGTACAGCAAGCCCGCGAAACAGCCCACCTCGCTCACCACGACGAGTCGCTTCAAGATGCCCGACGGGCCGAAGCTGTCGCGCTTCAACGCCGACACCGAGCGCTGGTTGCTCGAAGCGCACGACATCGTGCCGATCGCCGCGGCGTATCGCCGTCAGGACTGGGAGGCCGGCGGCACCACCCTGTCGCCGTGGCACTTCGCGAGCCTCGCGCACGCGAAGGCGGTGCTGGCCTCGCTCGGCAAGCCGGCAGATGGCTCGACGGCCGACTACATGGTGCGCGGCATTCGCAACGAGCTCGACGCGGCGAACAAGAAAGCTACGGCGTGAACGCGGCGCCGCACAGCGAGGCGGAGTAGGTGGCGGGCAATGCGCTGCCGACCTTCGCACCGACGAGCAACCAGTACGCGGTGCTCGGCTTGACCGAGACCGTCTTGAATTCGGGGCCGACGTTCCCCGCTGTGATCGCGCGCGTATTCGCCTCGGCGCTGCTTGCTTCGAACAGCAAGTAGTCGAGGTTCGCAGCGGCGGTCCACTCGAGCTTGACGGCGACCTCGTTGGTCGACTCGCCGGTGATGAACAGGAACGTGTCCTTGTCCTCGTATTGATCTGCAACGGCGACATCCGCGAGCTCACCGGTGAACCGCACGGACATGTCTGGATCGAGCGACAGGCCGGTGGCCTCGGGCGAATCGTTGCCTCCGGTCAGCGACGGCGGCGCGCCCGACGGGATCGTGACCATGTCGTTACCGGCGTTGTTGCCACCATCGTCGGCTTCGGCGAAGCCACCGGAAGTGACCGAGGGACATCGCGTGTCGGGCATGTCGCTCGACAGCTGCAGCTCGTACGCGAGGGTGGTGGGAATCGCGGCGCTGGCGAGGGCGAACGCGGTGAGCGAATACGATCCGGCGGGCAGCCGCGTCGCGGTGACGCCGTGATCGCCGTAGAACGTGAGGGTACTGACCAGCTGGTCGAGCGCCGCGCCGGTGTAGATGTCGACGCCGACAAACTCGACCGTTTCGAGGCCCGCGCCGCCGAGGCGCAGCAGCACGTCGGTGGGGCTCGCGACGGTGAACCGGTACGAATCGATATCGACGGTGATGTCGCCATCGAAGTGGGTCGACGCGAAGCTACCGCACACGATGGCGCGCTGGCCGAAGGTGAGGTTGGTTTGCTCCGCGCTGCCGGTGGCGGGCGGCACGTCGTCGTTGGTGTCGTCGCTCGCCTCGGTGTAATCGCACCGGCCGGTGCTTGGCGAATCGGTGGTGGGCGAATCGACCGGCGGCGCATCCGGGGTGGGCGTGTTTGGAGTGGGGCCACACGCGGTGACGGCGAGACAGAGCAACAAACGCATCGGGTCGCGGACTCGACCACGCGCGGCCGCCCGCCGTCCAGGGAAGACTGCTCGGAACGCCAGCCTGTAGCTTAGAGTCGGGTATGGACTTCGTGTTCATGCTGACACGCGCCGATCGCACCGTCGCGAATGGTCTCGAGGTGCTGCGCGCGATCCGATCGGTTGGCTTGCGCCACATCGGGTTCAAGGACGTCGGGATCGAACCGGCGGCGCTGGTCGAGCTGCACCGGGCGATCAAGGATGTCGGCGCGGTGAGCTATCTCGAGGTCGTGAGCACGTCGCCGGATGCGGTGCTCGAATCCGCGCGAACCGCGCGCGAGCTCGGCGTCGATTGGTTGCTCGGCGGCACGCAGATCGAGGAGGTGATGGCGATCCTCGACGGCACGGCGGTGAAGTACCTGCCGTTCCCGGGGCGGCCGTTCGGGCATCCGACACAGCTCGGCGGCTCGGCGATCGACATCGCGCGCGATTGTCAGCGCGCACGTTCGCTCGGTGCTGCCGGCGTCGATCTGCTCGCGTACCGCGCCACCGACGCGGATCCACTCGAGCTGGTGCGTGCCGCTCGCGACGCGATGGATGGCACGTTGCTCGTCGCCGGTGGCGTCGGGACGCCGGCGCAGGTGCGGGCATTGAAGGGCGCCGGTGCGGATGCCTTCACCGTCGGCTCGGCGGTGTTGGATGGGTCGTTCGCGCCGGGGACCGACTTGTGCTCGCAGCTGAGAGCCGTGCTCGATGCCTGCGGCTGATCCGATCACGCTGCTGCTCGCGGGGCAGTATCCGGACCCGGAGACCGGGGAATCGCTGGCCGCGGAGTCGTATGCAGTCGTCATCGAGGATTCGCTGTCGGGGAGCGAGGCGGATCTGATCGAGGCGCTCGGGGTCGGCAAGTGCGTCGCCGTGGTTTCGGATCGCAGCACGTACGAGGTGCTCGGCGAGCGAATCGAGCGAGCCCTGCGCGGGCGGTTCACCGTGCAATCGATCATGCTCGAGGCCGGGCCGCACGCCGAGGAGGACACCGTCGACGAGCTAGTTGCCGCGCTCGCGCCGGCCACCGATCTCGTGATCGCGGTGGGCTCGGGAACGATCAACGATCTGACAAAGCTGACGGCGTTTCGTCACGGGTGTGCGCAAGCGGTGTTCGCGACGGCGCCGTCGATGAACGGCTACACGTCGCTGAGCGCATCGATCACCAGCGGCGGCATCAAGCGATCGTTTCGCACGCGTACGCCGCTCGGCGTCTACTTCGATCTGCGCGTGCTCGCCGCGGCGCCACCGCGGCTGATCCGCGCGGGGCTTGGAGACAGCGCGTGCCGGCCGACGGCGCAGGCCGATTGGCTGCTCTCGCACCTGCTCCTCGACACGCCCTATCGCGAGGCGCCGTTCGCGCTGCTCGCGGAGGACGAGCGCCATCTGTTCTCGAACACGGCCGCGCTGCTCGCCGGTGATCTCGAGACCATGCGCCATCTCGTCCGCATCCTCGTGCTGTCGGGGTTCGGCATGACGATCTGCAACGGCAGCTATCCCGCGAGTCAGGGCGAGCACCTGCTCAGCCACTACGTCGAGATGATGAAGCCGCCAGGCTTGCCGCACACGTTTCACGGCGAGCAGATCGCGGCTTGCACGGTGGCGATGGCAGAGATCCAGGAGCGCGTCCTCGACGGTGCCGCGCCGCGCCTGCGTCCAGCGCACGTCGATCGCCGCGCGGTCGTGGAGCACTTCGGTGCGCCGATCGGCGAGGCGTGCTGGAGGGAATTCGCGCTCAAGCAGTTCGATCTCGCGGCGCTCGAGGCGCGGCTGGTCGAGCGCTGGGATGCGATTCGCACGCGGATCCGCGGCGTCACCGTCGGTGCAGCGAAGCTACGCGGCTTGCTCGCAGATGCCGGGGCCCCGGTCGATCCGCGGCAGCTCGGATGGCCGGCGGAGCTGTTCGAGGATGCGCTCGTGCACGCGCGAGAGATCCGCAGCCGCTACACGTTCCTCGATCTCGCCGCCGACTGCGCGCCAAGGTAAGTCTTGCGCGACTGGATGACAGCGAGCGGCTCGGCTCGCGTGCGTTAGCTCAACAATCGGAATCCGGTTCGCCAAGAGCGCTCGGTGCGCGAGCCGGTAAGTGCGCAAGATGTCGCAGTGGCACGCATGATGCTGCTTACCTCGTCATGCGAAGCGCACTGTTAGCCCTCATGCTCGCCGCGTGTGCTCATCACCCCGAGTACAGCGGCAAGGTCACCATTCAGTCCTCGGAGCTGATCCCGCTCGATCCGGAAGTGCGAGTCGTCGCGGATGCCGACAAGCCGGTGTTCCACGTCGTCGGCTCGTTCTGGATGTTCCACGACGCGAGCTGGTATCGCGCCGACACCGTGCACGGCCCGTGGGTGCGCGAGCGCAAGCTGCCGTGGCAGGTGCGCAAGATCGATCAGCCGTACGCGTACACGCGCTATCGGTTGAACCACCCGCGCGAGCAGGCGGCGCTCAAGCTGGAGACGCCGTCGCAGGATCTCGCGACCGATCGCAACCGGATGTTCGAGTTCTAGCGGCGGAACCGGCGCATCGCCTCGAGCACGCCGAGCACGCCGACGATGCCGGCGGTGTTGGCGATGAAGTCGTTGAAATCGGTGAAGCGGCCGAAGAACTGCTGCAGCCACTCGTCGAGGCCGGCGTAGGCGATCAACAGCGGCGCGGCCCACCCGACGAAGCGGGCGTTCTGCGGTTGCCACGCGCGCCAGAACAGAAACGCGAGCAAGCCGAACGCGCCGAAGTGGACGAGCTTGTCGCTATGCGGAATCTCGCCGGGGATGCGAACGCGCGGGTAATGCGTCGCCGTGAACAGCGCGACCCAGTAGACGGGCAACGCGATGATCCAGATGCGGCGGCGCCAGGTCACGAACCGCATGGCGTGAAGCGGTAGACGGTGGTGCCGTACACCGCGAACCCCGCATCGTCGACGAGATCCCAGGCATCGGGCTCGCCCGCGGGGAGATTCGCGATCGCGCCGCGCTCGAAGCCGGTGGGCGTCTCGCGCGCGAATTCGATCCCGGCGTCGAGCCACATCACGCACCGTGGGCCGGTGCCCCACGC
>JACCYD010001121.1 GCA_013696695.1 Deltaproteobacteria bacterium
CTTTCCAGCCAAAGTGAGCGCCGCTTGAAAACGGATCGACCTTCCAGCGACGCGCATGCTGTGCGCGGTCCTCTTCGTGGCGCCGCCAGTTGTTCAACACGTAGCAAATGGCGTGGCGAACGGCGCGAGGCGAGCTGAGTGCACGTGCGTTGTAGCGATCCGCGAACACCTGACCTCGCCGACGAACCCCGCTGCGCTTCCTGACGGCCGCGTTGATGTGCTTCGCCGCCGAGATCTGGAACGCTTTCAGCCCGCGCGACAGCGCCGCCTTGCCGGTGGCCTCCGCGACCAGGTGGATGTGGTTCGACTGGACACTGAAGTGAACGATGCGGAAGCCGTCGTGCGGGATGACCGCGATGGTGGCTTCGCGGATCGCGAGATACTTGTCGCGCTTCCGTAGCGAACCGAGGCCCGGCACCACGCGCAACGTGACGTGCACCGGATGACGCGGATCGTGTGGCGGCCGGCGTTTGTGCGGCTCTGACGAGCGCGGGCCCTTCGGCGGACGACCGGCACCCTTGCGTTTGCCACCGCGGCCATCAATGCCTGGCTCGCGGAACACGAAGCTTTGCTGCAGATGCCGCTTGCGAGTCCGAGGCATCTTTAACGAATATCACCGGCGACGAATCGTCGTATATTGAATTCGCCGATATTTTCATATATCAATTCCACCCATTGAGAGCGCGACGGAACGCGCAAAACACGATTTCCGTCACACCGAGGTTCGTGCACACCGTCAGGCTGACGGAGCTGCGGCGGCCATCGCCCCGACCAGTCGATTCACGTCGGGTTCTCGACCACCGAGGGCGTGCGCCACGCGACGAAGATGCCGAGCGGCTGGGCGATCGAATCCGTCGAAGAATTCCCGACCCACGTCAACGATCCGGGTGTGCAGAGCGCGTTCGATCTCGACGGCACGCTGCACGTCGTGTATCGCGGGCCGGGTGGTGCCATCCGGTATGCGTGCAAGGCCGCCGCTGGACGCACGAGACGATCGCACGACGGCGCTGGTGGGCCGCACGCTGCTCGTGCTCACCGCCACGGTCGCGGGCGGCTGCTACGACGCTGCGTCGACACAACGACGGTACCGTCTGGTAGGTGCGAAGAGCTCGCATGGCACGTCGACTGCAACCCGTGGGCGCATGTCGAACATTGCATTCGTTCTCGGGGATGATTTCGAAGACAGCGAGTTTCGCAAGCCCTACGACGAGCTGAAGGCGAAGGGGCACACCATCGACATCATCGGCGCGAAGGGCGGCGCGATCGTGAAGGGCAAGAAGGGCAAGGAATCGATCACGATCGAGAAGGCCGCCGGCGACGTCGACGCGAACGCCTACGACGCGCTCGTGATCCCGGGCGGCTACTCGCCGGACCATCTACGAATGGATGCAAAGGTCGTGGAGCTCACGCAGACCATGCTTCGCGCAGGCAAGGTGATCGCCGCCATCTGTCACGGCCCGCAGCTGTTGATCGAAGCCGAGGGCGTGAAGGGCCGCGTCGTCACGTCGTGGCCCTCGGTGCGCAAGGATCTCGAGAATGCCGGCGCGACCTGGGTCGACGAGGAGGTTCACGTCGACGGCAAGCTGATCACCTCGCGCAAGCCCGACGACCTACCCGCGTTCACCAAGGCGATCCAGCAGCAGCTTGGTTGATCCTCGGGTCACATCGAACATGACCCGGCACCACAGGGCATGAAGGCCTTGTTGTCGTTGTTCGCGATTGCCGGATGTGGAGAGCTCGATGTCTCGGAGGGCCCGGTCGTCGTCGATAGTCGCTTCGCGGACGGCGTCGTCCAGATCGAGCTGGACCGCACGTTCGAGCCCGATGCGGTGCGGCTCGTGACCGTACGCTCCGATGCGTCGGGTGCGCTCGACTTGATCGAAGCGGCCGGCGAGAGCTTCGTCGAGGGCACGACGCTGTCGATCGAGCTCGCCGACCCGCCGCAGGAGAACGACGTCTACCGCGCGATCGCCACACGCGGCGACGACGAGATCGACCTCGGCACGGTCGTGTACCGCACGGGGCTCGAGCGCATCGCGGTCGCCTCGAGCTCTCCAGCCGACGGTGCGAGCGACGTCGAACGCAACATCTCCCGGATCGTGGTCACCTATACGGGCTCGCAGGTCGACTGCCCGACCGGGACCCCGGGCGTCGCCGACTTTCACCTCTACTCGGTGGATCCCGCGCTGACCGCGTCGCAGCAGCAGAACATGTATCCGAACATGCCGGTCGGGTTCGGGTTCGCTCCGATGCTGGCCTGCGATGCGGCACGCAACCAGATCAGCATGACCCTGCCCGGTCCGCTGCTCGGCGGCTCGACGTTCCGCGTCGACACCAGCGCGCGTGCGACCGACGGCACGACGGTCGCGCGATCGATGACGTTCCGCACCAGGAACCCCGGGCTCAAGACGTCCATCACGAAGGTGACGAACGAGATCTACGAGTGCGACACGAAGTATCCGTTCTCGACGTCGTACCGCTGCGACATCTACCTGATGGGCATGGTCAAGACGCGCGCCGCCTCGGCGTGGCAGATCAACTCGAAGTTTCCGACCAACGGAGACTGGTCGAACTGGGCCGAGGACACGAGCAGGACGTTTGGCGTCTCACTGCCGGTGGTCTACGCCGATTCCCAGGCCGTCGAC
>JACCYD010001141.1 GCA_013696695.1 Deltaproteobacteria bacterium
CGGCACGTTCCGCCAGCCGACCGGCGCGAGCGGCGCTCCAGTCTGCGCCGACGCGGTCACTCGGCGACGGGCGACGCTCGCCAGCACGGCAGCGACGACCGCGACGCGCACGCGATCGAGCCCGGGCTTGCGTGCCGCGAGCTCGCCGGCGTGACGCTCGAGGAAGTGCGTATCGATCGCGCCATCGAGGAAGCTTTCGTGCGCGAGGATCTTCGCGAGGTGCTCGCGGTTGGTGACGATGCCGGGCACCCAGGTCTCGTCGAGCGCGCGCCGCAACACCTGCGCGGCTTCACGACGCGTCGGGGCGTGCGCGATGATCTTGCCGAGCATCGAGTCGTAGTGGATGCCGACCTCGCTGCCGGCCACCACGCCGAGGTCGGCGCGGACATTCGAAGGGACGTCGACGGCGAGCAGCGTGCCCGTGGTGGGCAGGTAATCGCGCTCGGGATCCTCGGCGCACAACCGGACCTCGATCGCCCACCCGGTTCGTGGCGGCGCTTGCTCGTACCCGAGCGGCTCGCCGCGCGCGATGCGAAGCTGCTCGCGCACGAGATCGAGGCCGGTGACCAGCTCGGTGACCGGATGTTCGACCTGCAGACGCGTGTTGACCTCGAGGAAGTAGAACGCGCCGTGCTGATCGGCGATGAACTCGACGGTGCCGGCACCGACGTAGCCGACCGCGCGGCCAAGCTCGACCGCGGCGCGGCCGATCTCGGCGCGGCGCGCGTCGTCGAGCGCTGGTGACGGCGACTCCTCGATGATCTTCTGGTGGCGGCGCTGCACCGAGCACTCGCGCTCGCCGAGGTGGACGACGTTGCCGAGCGTGTCGCCGAGGATCTGGATCTCGATGTGCCGTGGCCGATCGATGTAGCGCTCGAGCAACAGTGTGTCGTCGCCGAACGCGGACTTCGCCTCGCCGCGTGCGCGCTCGATCGCCTCGGCGAGCTCGGACTCGGCCCGCACGATGCGCATACCCTTGCCGCCACCACCGGCCGATGCCTTGACGAGCAGCGGCCAGCCGATGCGCTGACCTTCCGCGGTGAGACACGTCGCTGATTGATCATCGCCCTCGTAGCCCGGCACCACGGGTACGCCGGCGGCGCGCGCGATCCGCTTCGCCTCCTGCTTGCTACCGAGCTTGCGAATGACCTCGGCCGGCGGTCCGATGAACACCAGGCCGGCATCGACCACGGCCTCCGCGAACGCGGCGTTCTCGGCGAGAAATCCGTAGCCCGGGTGCACGGCGCTCGCACCGGTGATCCGCGCGGCGTCGAGCAGCTGATTGATCACCAGGTACGATTCGCGCGCAGGTGATGGGCCGATCCAAACCGCCTCGTCGGCGAACTGCACGAACGGGGCGTCTGCGTCAGCGTCGCTGTAGACCGCGACGGTGGCGAGCCCCATCGTGCGACAGGTCCTCATCACCCGCAGCGCGATTTCACCACGGTTCGCGATCAGGACCTTATCGATCGTGCGCACGCCGCGACGCTACACTGTACTGTCCGTCGCGTGAACCGACCGCACTTGCTGTTCGCGGTGTTGACCGCGTGCTGTCCGCCCGAGGCCGCAAAATCACAGACCGCGGCCAAGCCCGCTCTGATCGAGCCGAAGGCGCCGGTCAAAGAACCGGAGCCGACCTTCCAGCCCATGGCACCAATCGCTGCAAAACGCCCTCACGCTGTCGTCTCCCCACACGGCACGCGCAACGATCCGTACTACTGGCTTCGCGACGACACCCGCAAGGACAAGGACGTGCTCGCGTACCTCGACGCCGAGAACGCATACACCAAGGCGATCCTCGCGCCCGTGCAGCCAACCGCGGATACGCTGCTCGCGGAGTTCCGCGCGCGAATCAAAGAGGATGACGCGTCCGTGCCCGAGCTCGACGACGGCTACTGGTACTACACGCGCTTCGAGACCGGTAAGCAGTACGCGATCCACGCGCGCAAGAAGGGGACGCTCACCGCACCGGAGCAGGTGATGCTCGACCTCAACGAGCTCGCGAAGGGTCACGCGTATTATGCCGTCGGCGGCAAGGCGGTCAGCCGCAATGGTCGCCACGTCGCCTACCTCGAGGACACCGTCGGGCGCCATCAGTACACGCTGCGCATCAAGGATCTGCAGACCGGCGCGATGCTGCCCGACACGGTCGACAACATCTCCAGCCAGGTGGAATGGGCGAACGACAACAAGCACGTGTTCCTCGTCGGCAAGGATCCGGTGTCGCTCCGCCAGGATCGGATCTTCCGCCTCGCGCTCGGCGGCAAGCCGGAGCTGCTGTTTCAGGAGCCCGACGGGCAGTACTACGTGGGACTCGCGTCGACGAAGTCGAAGCGCTACGTCGTGATCACGCTCGGCGCGACCACGAACAGCGAGATGCGGCTGATCGATGCCGACAAGCCGCTGGTGGCGCCCCGCGTGGTTCTGCCGCGCAGCAAGGACCACGAGTACTACCTCGATCATCTCGACGGCCGCTTCGTGATCCACACCAACGCGGACGCGAAGAACTTCCGCGTCATGGAGGTCGCGGATGGCAAGGAGACCAAGCAAGCGAGCTGGAAGGAGCTCGTCGCGCATCGTCCGGACGTGCTGGTCGACAGCATGGCGATCTCGCGCAACTTCCTCGCGCTCACGATCGTCAACGGCGGCCTTCGCAAGGTCGAAGTGTTCGTCAAGGGCAAGAGCTTCGTGGTCGATGCGCCGGACCCCGCGTACGCGATGTCGGTCGACGACACGCCCGATCCGGCGGCGAAGCGCGTGCGCTACGCGTACGAGTCGATGACGCGGCCGTCGTCGGTGTTCGAGATCGACGTCGCGACCCGCAAGACCGAGCTGCTCAAGCAGCAACCGGTGCCGAGCTACGATCCCGAGCTCTACGCGAGCGAGTTCATCCATGCACCCGCCGGCGACGCCAAGGTTCCGATCTCGCTGGTCTACAAGAAGACGACGAAGCTCGATGGCACGGCGCCGCTCCTGGTCTACGGCTACGGCGCGTATGGCCTCTCCATGGTGCCGCGGCTGTCGACGACGGTGACCAGCCTCCTCGATCGCGGGTGGGTCTACGCGATCGCACACATCCGCGGTGGTCAGGAGCTCGGGCGTGCCTGGTACGAGGACGGCAAGCTGCTCGCGAAGAAACACACGTTCACGGACTTCATCGCGGCGACCGAGCACTTGATCGCGAAGCGCTACGGTGATCGCAAGCGCGTGTTCGCGAACGGCGGCAGCGCGGGCGGCTTGTTGATGGGTGCGATCGCCAACCTGCGCCCAGATCTGTATCGCGGCATCTCGCTGGCGGTGCCGTTTGTCGACGTCGTCACCACGATGATGGACCCCACGATCCCGCTGACGACGAACGAATACGACGAGTGGGGCAACCCGGCGGAGAAGTCGTTCTACGACTACATGCTGTCGTACTCGCCGTACGACAACATCGGTGCCGTCGCGTATCCGGCGATCTATTGCAAGACCGGCCTGTGGGACAGCCAGGTGCAGTACTACGAGCCAGCGAAGTGGGTCGCGAAGCTGCGCGAGATCAGCAAGCCCGGAAATCCGATCGTGCTCGACATCGACATGGCGGCCGGCCACGGCGGCGCGTCGGGACGGTTCGACAAGCTGCGCGACGCCGCGAAGTCGTACTCGTTCCTGCTGATGACGAACGACACGCCGGATCCGCGCTAACCGTTGCGGGTGCGAGGCTCGGCGGTCGAGGCGAGCGCGCCGAACGTCGCGGCGAGCTCGGTCGCGGTGGGGCGCTGTTCGGGAACGAGCGCGAGGCAGCGTGCGATCAGATCCGAGACCGGCTTCGCCAGGGTCGGCACTTCCTCGGTGAGCGATCGCGGAGCCGGTACGACTCGTCGCGCGGCGCTGGTCACCGATGGTGGCTCGGTCCACGGTGGGTGACCGGTGAGCACCTGGAACGCGAGGATGCCGAAGCTGAACACGTCGGCGGACGGCGAGACTTCTCCTGTCGAGCCTGTCAGCTCGGGCGCCATGTACATCGGCGTGCCGGCCACGAAGCCCGTGGTGGTGAGCGGCGTGCTGACGCGGTTCGACGGCGTACGCGATGGCGTGCGATCGAGGTCAGGCGCGACGTAGCCCGGCTTGAGCAACGCCGTGATGTTGCTATCGGAGGGGGAAGCGAGCACTCCGGGGTCGCGACCATCGGGTTCGTCGTCAGCGATCCGCGAGATCCCGAAGTCGGTGATCTTGACGCGCGGCTTGCCGTCGACATCCTCGATCAGGATGTTCGCCGGCTTGAGATCGCGATGGACGATGCCGTGGCGATGGAGCGCCGCGAGCCCGTCGGCGATCTGCGCGAGCACCGGGATCAACCAGGCCTGGTCGCGATAGCGATCGACGCGCTCGTGCAGCGCCTTGCCGTCGACGAGCTCGATCACCATGAACAGGAAGCCGGCGCTCGCGACATCGACATCGACGATCGCGACCACGTTCGGATGCGTCACCTGCGCCGCGATCCGCGCTTCGCGGGCCAACCGTGCGAGCGCGACCGCATCGTGCTGGCGCGTCACCTTGAGCGCGAACCGCTTGTCGTCGGTGATCCGTACCACCTCGTAGACCGCTCCCATGCCGCCAACGCCGAGCGAGCGCACGACGCGATAGCGATCCTGGACGATCTGCCCCTCGGCCAGCGCGGGCGCCGAACCGGCGGTCGCGGCGAGCGTGCGCAGCGCACCGAACAGCTCCTCGGAGCGATCCGCGATCTGGCGGCGCAGCTCGGTGTTGAGCAGCTCGATCTCCTTCTGTCGGCCCTCGAGCTGATCGACGCGGCCTGCGAGGGCTGTATTGAGCTCGTCGGCGTGCTTGAGGCTGAGCACGTGCTCGCGGCCGAGGAGCAGCGCCTGCGCGATCGCGAACAGTCCGAGGCCGAGGCAGCTCGTTCGCACGCCGCCGATCTGATCACCGTATCCG
>JACCYD010001159.1 GCA_013696695.1 Deltaproteobacteria bacterium
CTCGGCGGCGTCCTCGTGCTCGTGATCAGCAAGCTCGCGCTCGGCTTCGTCGGCGAGGACGTCCAGCGCAAAGCCGTCGGCGCGCTGCTGCTCGGCGGCGCGGTGGTCGCCATCGTGCCGATCTTCGCGCTGCTCGCCATCCCGACGTACCGCGTGATCCGCCTCGCGATGGCGGTGCCCGAGATCTACTTCTTTCCGGTCGCGCTCGTCGCGATGGCGATCGCGGTGTTCCTGTTCGGCAAGGTGGCAGGCCTCGCGTTGTTCGCGCTCGTGCTCGCCATCAAGTTCCCGGCGATCGGCCCGATCCCGCGCGTGCTGTTCATTCTCGCCGGTGCGGTGGTCGGTGGCGTGGTCGGGGCCGCGCTCATCGTCTTCACCCAGCTCGATCACCAGGCGCTCAACCTGATGTCGCTCGTCATGCCGGCGCTGCTGCCGGTGATCGCGCTCGCGATCGGCATCGCGGCGTACGCGCTAGGCGGCTCGCTACGCGAGAAGCTCCCCGCGCGGACCATCCTGCCGGTGATCGGCGCGGTTGCCGCCGCGGCGATCGCGTTCGTCGGGCTGCGCGAGCCATCCGGCGAGACCCGCACGGCGATCACCGAGCGTTCATATCTCGGATCGAGGTTGATCCCGATGGTGCGCAAGCTGCGCGACAAGGACAAGGACGGTCACTCGG
This sequence comes from Deltaproteobacteria bacterium, assembly GCA_013696695.1. Taxonomy (GTDB): domain Bacteria; phylum Myxococcota_A; class Polyangia; order Haliangiales; family Haliangiaceae; genus JABFXX01. Next base: position 677 of record JACCYD010001159.1, read on the forward strand.
CGTTCTTCGGTGGCGAGGACTGCGACGACAACGACCCCACCGTCTACCCGGGCGCAGAAGAAGTTCCCGGGAACGAAAAAGACGACAACTGCCTCGGCGGTGACGGCAAGCTCGAGGCACCGCCCCCGCCATCAGATGCCGGCGTTCCGGTGGCGATCAAAGATGCGGGCGCCGTTGTGACGAGCGCCGGTGGGAAGAACGTCCTGATCATCTTCGTCGATACGCTTCGCTACGATCGTCTCGGCATCGCGGGCTACCAGCGCGATGGCAAGTCGATCACTCCAAACCTCGACAAGCTCGCGGGCGAGTCGGTGGTGTTCAAGAACGCATTCGCGCAGGCCGCGAACACGCCGCGCTCGGTGCCGTCGTTCCTCGGCTCGCGCTATCCGACGCAGCTCGACATCGATAAGGGCAAGAAGACGAACTACCCGATGATCAACGACGGCAACGAGCTGCTGTTCGAGGTGCTCAAGCCGGCGGGCTTCAAGACCATCGGCATGACGTCGCACTTCTACTTCTGCGATCGCACGCGGGCGCCGAGCTCGTGCCCGGATGTGGTGTCGTGGATGAAGACCAATATCCAGCAAGGCGCCGACGAGTGGGATAACGAGGGCGCGCTCAACATCCCCGAGTCGAACCGCGACATCGCCGGACCGCGCACCGTCGCGAAGGCGAAGAAGAAGCTCGAGGCGCTGGCGAAGGCCGACACCAAGTTCGCGATGCTCGTGCACCTGTTCGAGCCTCACTCGACCTACGTCGAGCACGACGGCTACCCGATCACGGAGCGCGGCACTGAATCCCTGGCACAGAAGTACGATTACGAGATCGCGGTCGTCGACAAGCGCATCGGCGAGCTGCTCGAGACGCTCGAGTCCAGCGGGCTCGCGAAAGCCACCACGGTCGTCGTGGTGTCGGATCACGGTGAAGCCTTCGGGGTTCACACCGTGTCGGGCCAGCGCATGTTCTTCCACGGTCAGACGCTCTACCGCGAGCTGATCCACGTGCCGCTGATGTTCCGGATCCCAAATGTCGCGCCGCGCGTGGTGCCGGAGGTCGTGCAGCTGATCGATCTCGCGCCGACGATCGCCGCGCTGTTCGCGGTCACACCACCCGCGACCTGGCAGGGCCGCAGCCTGGCGCCGGCGTTCGAGGGCAAGCCGCTCGATCCGAAGCCGGCATTCTCGGAGCTGGTGCGCGTGCCGGACTGGGATCACGAGTCGCAATCGATGATCACCGCGGATGGCAATCGCCACGTCCTGCTCTACGACAGCACGTGGGAGATCTACGATCTCGCCGCGGATCCGGCGGAGAAGGCGAACCTCGCGGACAAGGACCCCGACGCCGACAAGCTGAAGGGTCAGCTGACCGGCTTCATCGAGCGACCGCGGAAGTGACGCGACGGATGCCGGCCCGTGGCGAGGATGCCGTGCGGCCGGAGTACCAGGCCCTGGTCGAAGGCTATCCGTCGTTGCTGCGACAGTTCGGGGTCGAGCTCTCGGCGATCGATGTCGAGGACCTCGGGGTGCTGATGAGCGCGATCGAGCATGTCGATCGCGTGCTGGATGCCCTGCCCCGCGCCGCGGATCGCGCCGACTTCGCGCGGGTCGTCGTGAGTCGTCTCGATGTCGATGCTTGCGATGTCGATCGCGATGGCATCGATGTCCGTGGCGTCGATGCGCGACTCGTGACGTCGTTGCACGCGTTGCGCGAGGTCGCGGTGCGGCGCGGAGTGCGCGAGGTACTTGCGCGACTGACCGCGGAGACGCTCGCGAACACCGAGCGCATGCGAGCGGTGCGCGATCGCGCGACCTATCTCGCGTGCATCGAGCGCGAAGGCGCGCTGTGCAACGAGCTCGCATTACTGATCGTGCCCTTGCCTTCGGCTCCATCCGCGTTCCTGCGCGCGATCGCAGCGCCTGCAAACCTGATGGACAAGCTCCTCGACCTGCGTCGCGATCATCGAAACGGTGAGGCGGCCGTCGACCCCAGCATCGGCACGCACGCGTGGATCGCCGCACGCATGGTGCGCTTCGCCTGGGCCGCGGCGCGCCTACATCCCAGTCCGCTGCGGTTCACGGCGTGGGGAGTCGGGTGGCTGGTTCGCATGGCGCGCGTCGTGCCCTGACGGCCTCGCGGCGACGTCTCCGGCGAGTTACAGGCTGCTCACCCCGGAAGGCGTCGGGTTCGCCGACGGCGCCCCGAGACCCGCGAAATTCCTGGCGGGAGCGGATGGCGCGGCCGCTGCACTACCCCTGGGCCGAAAGGGGTGTCCATGTCCAAATCGTTTTCTGAGATTCCAATGACCATGCTCGCGAGCGTCGGCGGAGGCCGCAAATCCTCGTCGTCGACCGAGGAGCTCAAGACCCTGCTGACCCAGACCGGCGATGCCGTCAAAGAGCTCGCGCGGAATTCGAAGACTTCGTCGAGCTCGTCGGATCAGATGATGCCGATGATGTTGATGATGATGATGAAGGGCCGGTAGCCAACCGGGCTCCTCGGCGATCTTGGTTATCGCGTCGCGCGCAACGCGCGAACTGCGGCGCGACCGAGCTCGGAATCGCGATCGCTCGCGAGCGCGACCAGCTCCGAGATCACGACGGATCGCCGCGGATCGTCGGCGGTGATCGCGGCGAGCAACGCGGCACGCACGCCGACATGGCGGCGGTTCCAGCGAGCCGCGACCCACAGGCGCGCGACGGCACCGGCGTTCGGGGTGCGTTGATACTCGAGCAGCGCGGCCGCGGCATCCGTCGGGTCGCCCGGTCGCTCGGGCACCGGCGGTGTGACGCGCGCACGCGACGCGCCGAGCTCCGCGACCTGCGTGGTGCGACCGAGCGCTTCGCTCGCGGCGATCGCAACATCGAGCGCTTCGACGAGCAGCTTCGACGAGGCGAGCCCGATCGCATTGCGTGCCGCCTCGAGCGCATGAACGTGTGCACCCGTGGCATCGAGCGAGCGCGCGACCGCGACCCAGACGACCGCTGGATCACCCCACGCGGCTGCGGCGGTGATGGTGGCGACAAGCGCGGCGTCCGGATCCTTGGCGCGCGCGATCGCCTCGGCGAGCCCACGC
>JACCYD010001165.1 GCA_013696695.1 Deltaproteobacteria bacterium
GCATAGCTCCACGTCAGCGACGCGAGGTGCTCGGCGAGCTGCACGCGCCGCGGCCCGCCGCGATCATCACCCGCCGCACCGGCATCGAGATACGCCGCGACCGGCGCGACCTCGTCGATCACCGAGCGATCGGCGAGAACCGACGCGAAGGCCGTGGCGAGCCGCCCGCGATCGAGCCCGGCGATCTCGCGCTCGGCATCGGGCCCGGCCCACACGCGTTCGACGAACCGATCGAACGTGATCAGATCGAGGCCCGCTGCGACACCACGCTCGAACGCGAGCTCGCGCCCGAGCCACCGCGCGATCAGCTTGCTACCGACGACGATCGTGACGGGCGCGAACGGATCCGCCGGCGGCAACGCGCCGATCAGACGCGCCAGCAGCTCCTCGACCCGATTGCCGTGGACGACGCGCAGCACGCTAGCCAGATCCTCCTGGCACGACGAACCACAGCGCCGCGGGAAGGATCTCGAACCGCGCGGGCAATCGGCCAGGTGCTTCCCCGTCGACATCGAGCTCGACGACGGCTCGCGGATCGATGGGCTCGGCATCGACGATCTTCGCGCGCCGCGACGACACTTCGTCCATCCCGATGTGCGCGCCCTTGAACACGCGGCGGCCCTTGGTGACGACGTCGAAGAAGCTGAGATCGCCCATCACCACGACATCGAACATGCCGTCATCCGGCTCGGCATCGGGCGCGATCTTCATGGCGCCGCCGAAGAACTTGCCGTTCGCCACCGCCACGGTGTTGATCGTGGCCTCGACGCGATCCTTCGGATCATCGTCGAACGTCAGCTGGACGCGCTGATTCTTGTAGCCCCAGCTCGCGCGCGCGGCATTCCAGACGAACGACAGCTTGCCGAACTTCTTGCCCGATGCGTTGACCATGCGATCGACGACGCCCGACACGCCGAACGACGCGATGTTGGCGAACATGCGATGTGCTTCGGCGCCGCTGGTGCCGAGACCAGCCACGAACCGCAGCTTGCCGACATCGATCTTCTTCTTGTGATTCGCCGCGATCACCGCGGCCGCCTCGGCGGTATCGAGCGGCAATCCGAACGTGCGCCGGAAATCGCCGCCGGTGCCGAACGGGATCAACCCGAAGCTCGCCTCGGGCGCGATCGGCGTGCCCGTCTTCGCATCGAAGAAGCCGTTGACCACTTCATTGACGGTGCCGTCGCCACCGATCGCGACGATGCGCTCGGCGCCCGCCTTCAGCGCTTCGGCGGCGAGCTTGGTGGCATCGCCGGGCCCCTTGGTGATCGCCTCGTCGAACGGGAACGCGCGCCCGATGGTGTCGGCGAGCTCGGGCCATCGCTTGCCCAGGCGACCGCCTTGGGAGTGGGGGTTGACGATGATCGTCGTGCGCGGGGCCAGCATGATCCGGCGCCAATATAAAGGAGGGGTCCGACGTTCTCGTCCGAAGCCTGCGAGATCGTTGTGTCCGGATCTCCTTGCCGCTTTCGCGGAACCCGGGGCTTCTGTACAGTGAAAGACTGGGGAGGATAGATGGCCACCAAGAAGGCTCCTGCGAAGCCCATTGCCACCGCGACGAAGAGCAAGCCCAAGCCGGTGCTGCAGAATCTCGCCGCGCGGCCCACGAGCTTCGACGACACCGTCGACGAGCAGATGGTCGATCACAGCGGCGTCTTTCGTGTCACCTCGGCGATCAAGCAGGCTCAGACCGGGCACGACGAGGAAACGGGGATGCTGCGGTATCCCAACGAAAGCCTCGTCATGGCCGCCCAGCGCGACGGCTTCCGGGAGCGGCCGGGCGAGGACACCATCGACGAAGCAGTCGTCGAGGATGAAGGGACGCTGGCAGCCAAGCGGCAGCGGCTCGCCACGCTGGCGGCCCGCAACGAGGCGCTCAAACCGCGCCGGCGCTAGCGGCCTCGGCGTACCTTTGAATTCGGGGGACGCGCGATGTCAAAACCATCCGCGTTGACGACTAAACCATGATGCATTTCGACCAGGCGCTCCTCGCTCACATCCCGATTCCGCCCAAGCTGCTGGTGGCGCTGATCGTGCTCGGCCTGGCACTCATCATCTGGGCGATCGTCGCGATCGCGAGCTCGGGCAAGAAGAAGCACCAGCAGTTCGCCCCGAATGCACCGATGTGCACGACGTGCGGAGCGCCGGGTCGCTGGAACTACAACGCGTGGGTCTGCGATCGCTGCCAGCGTCCGATCATGCCGGGACAGATGGGCCACATGGGTCACCCGGGACATCCGCCGCAGATGGGGCATCCCGGTCAGCCGCAGATGGGTCATCCCGGTCAGCCGCAGATGGGGCACTTGGGTCAGCCGCAGATGGGTCATCCAGGTCAGCCGCCGATGGGCATGCCGCAACCGGGTATGGCACCACCGCAACAGATGGCGCCGCAAGGCCCGACCTGCACCACGTGCGGCTCGCCGGGTCGCTGGATTCCGGAATCGAATGGCTGGGGCTGCGATCGGTGTCGCGCGATGATCGGCCCGTCTGTAGCGCCGGCGCCACCCGCTTAGAGCGTGTGCTCGTAGCCGATGTTGACCGTGAAGAACGGCGACACCGGCAGCGGCTCGTATTCGCGATCGCCGACGATCGGATCGCCATCGCGCACCAGCGTGACGCCGAGGGCGAACCACGGCTGCAGATAGAAACCGTTCTTGAACGGGTGCCACTGGTAGCCGACGATCAGCTCGGGCGACAGCTCGCTGGTGTCGGCGCGCATGCCCGGAACATCGTCGTGCTCGTAGCGCAGCCGCAGGTAGCGTAGCGATCCACCGACGACCCAGCCATCGCGGCCGGGCCGGAAGTAATACAGCACGTAGAGCGCACCGCTCGGCCGCACGCGTTGATCGAAGTCGTCGTTGCCGCCGATCTGCGACAGCACGTCGGGCACGTGCAGCGCGAAGCTCGCCGCGGCAATGCGGAGCCCGCGTAGGGCGGGGTGCCGGATCCCGACCTGCGCGCCGTATCCGCCGTTCACGAACGGCAGCGGATCGACCTCCGCATGGAGGGTGACCTCGGCAGCCGCGGGCGCTGCAAGCAGCATCACGATCGCGAGCGCGCGTAGCACGGAGGTTACCCAGGCAATCACGTGTCGAGCTTGGTCGCAAGGACCTCGATAAACGGCAGCTCGGCAAGCAGCGCCAATGCCTGCGCTCCACTCGAGCGCGCCTCGATGCGGACCTTGCGCAGCTTCGGAAACATGCTCGCGATCCGCCGCATCATGTCGACGTACACCTCTGGCTGGGTGGCGCTCGGGCGGAACTCGCCGCCGAGCCACCACAGCGCACCGAGATCGAGCTGCGCGAGATCGGGGGCGAGCCGCGCGAGCATGCGGAACACCTCGTCGTACGCCGGGCGCGTGCGGCGGTAGTTGACGCTCGCGCTCACCGGCGCGTAGTACGCGACCTCCAGCGACTCACCGGACCGCGTCTTCAGAAGCTCCTCGAGCACCTCGTGCGCATCGATCCCGAGCACGCGCGGGAACCGGTCGAAGCTCGCCACCAGCTTCGCGAACGTCACCGGCGCGACCTGGGCCGGCCGGATCTCGCGCACCGCCGACAGCTCGCGATGCCCGCGGACCGCGTCCCACGCCCACGCTGGCGTGCTCGTCTGCCCGACGCGGATCTTCTCGAGCATGCCGTGCCGCATCTCGGTGCCGCGGCGCACGAGCACCAGCGAGAGATCGCCCATCCAGCGATCCCACTCCTGTCGCATCAGCCGGTGCGCTTGCGCCTGCGCATGGCCGAGCCGTTCTGGATCGGTCACGCACTGCAGGACGATCAGCTCGCCGCGATTGTCACCACTCGCGATCAGGGCGTCGGCGAGCACGAGCCGCAACCCATCGTCGTCGGGATGCTCCGCGATCTGTCGCCACAGTGGCTCGACATCGATCACCGGCAGCTGGTTCGCCGGTAGCCGCGCGCCACACGCCGCGATCCGCTCGGCTTCCCGTGGCACCGGCGCGGTGATCTTCGAGGACAGCTCGACCACGAGCGGGTTCGTGATCCGCTGTTTGTACGTCGGGTTGGTCTTCGCGGTCAGCTTGGCGACCCACCCGGGAGCGCGGTGATCGTTCAGCACGAGCAGGCGATCGGCGATCGCGCGCGCGATCAGTGCAGTGATCTCGCCGTACAAGGTGACATCCGGGTCGCCCAGCAGATCCACGAGCACGCGCGTCAGCCGCGGATCCTCGGGCCACTGGATCGTCGCCGCCAGCCGATCGACCCAGTTGCAGACGTTCTCGGGCCAGATGTGGCCGTGGGGCGCGCGGTGCAATACCCACCACGTCGGCGGCGGGATCGATTCGATCGCGGCGATGATCGGATTCGGCGCGGGCCACCGCATGCGGATCGTCTCCCATCGCTCGTCGTCGGCGAACATCCGCACCGGGAACGCGGCGACCAACGCGCCGAGCTGAATCGGATCGGGATCGACCGCGAGCCCGAGCCACCAGCGTTGCGTGGCACCACGCGTGTGCGGCGGCTTCGGCAGCTCGCACCGCGCGGTGATCCGATCGATCAGATCGGCGAGCTCCACCGAGCGGGTCTCGCGCCACGCCTCGAGCGCTGCACCGAGCGCCCGCGGCCAATCCTCGGCGGCGAGCGCGGCTTGCACGGTGTCGAGCGCGTCGACGAGCACGCTTCGAGCGTACCCTCAAGTCATGTTCGTCGGACACTACGGCCCGGCCTTCGCACTGAAGCGCTTCGTCCCGGAGAGCTCGCTGTTCGCGCTGTGCATCGGCGTCCAGCTGGTCGACATCGCGTGGGGCGTGTTCGTGCTCGCCGGCATCGAGCACGTGCGCATCGTCCCCGGCTTCACCGAGTGCAATAGCCTCGACCTCCACCACATCCCGTACACGCACAGCCTGATCGCGGCGGTCGTGTGGTCTGTGATCGGCGGCATCGCGGCGTGGCTCTACGCCGGTCGGAAATCGCCGCGCATCGGCGTCGCGGCCGCGCTCGCGGTGGCATCGCACTGGATCCTCGACCTGCTGATGCATCGCCCGGATCTCCCGCTCTACGGCGATTCGAAGGTCGGGCTCGGCCTGTGGAACTATCGCTGGCCGGCGCTGTTCGCGGAGCTGATCTCGCTCGGCATCGGCCTCGCGCTGTACGCGACGTCGACGCGGCCGCGCGATGCGATCGGGCGCGCGGGGCCGCTCGTGTTGTTCGTCGCGCTCACCGGCGCGCAGCTCGTCAACTTGCTCCTCGATCCGGCGACCACGCCGCAAGCGACCGCGATCAGTGGCTTGCTGTCGTTCGTGTCGATTCCGCTCGCGGTGGCGTGGCTCGATAAGCATCGCTCTCTCAGTAAATCGCTCGGATGACACGAGCCCGAACGATGCATATGTGAAGTGAGTGAACCGAATCACCAACGCAGTCGCGATCGAGCGGCGGCTTCTCGATCTCGCGTACACCACGAATGCGAAGATCACCGCGACCGCGCTCGCGTACTTCGCACCGTGCTCGATCGATGACGCGACGAACGTGCTCGACGATCTCGCCGCGCGCGATCGCCTCGACATGCAGATCGAGGACGACGGCACGGTGATCTACGAGCTGCGCGGCCGGCAGCAACTCGCTCCCGCAGCGCTTCCGCCGTCGCATGCACTCGTGCCGCGCGATCGAGCGTCTAGCCCGCTACTCGCAGCCGTGCTCACCGCGTTCGTGCCCGGCGCCGGTCACGTCTACACCGGTCGCGTGTTCGCGGCGATCATGTGGTTCGTGGTCGTCGGCATCGCCTACGGCCTGATCATCCCCGGGCTGATCCTTCACCTGGTCGCGATCGGCTCGGCCGTGCGCTCGGCGCGCCGCCTCGACGCGGGCGCCCATACCCCACCTCACCGGCTTCTGTTCGCTTCCCCTCACTGACCCCACATTTCAACCGGCCATGGTCGACCTACCCGCCGTGCGTCAGCCCCTCTTCATCGATCCGCCGCGCCCCGATCTGGAGCTGATCGCGCTCTGGATCTTCGCGCTCCTCGGCGACTCGGAAGACCTGCTGTTGCAGTATCTCGACTCGTGGCCCGCGAACTATCGCGCCGTCGCTCAGGCCTGAGGAATATTACGACCTTCGGCGCCGGTCCACGCGTCAT
>JACCYD010001183.1 GCA_013696695.1 Deltaproteobacteria bacterium
GGTGTCGACCATGTAGACGCGGCCCTTGTCGGCGGCGCCGGCGTAGATCGCGTCGGGCGTGACGATGACCGAGGTGAAGTAGGTCGCGGTCAGCGCGTGCAGCTGCTCGAGCCGCGCGTCGGACCCGATGCGGAACAGCGCGCCCTTGCCTTTGCGCGCGCCCTTGCGACCGAGATCCGCGACAGCGGGCGTGTCCTTGTCGGCGCCAGGCTTGGTGCCGGCATCTGGCATCTTGGCGGGCTGGCCCTTCGATGCCGTCGGCTTCTCGGCGGTCTCGACCTGCGCCGAGGTCTTGCCGACCGCGGCCGGCGCATCGGCGAGATCGTTGGCGGCGGCGACGACGCCGTCGCGATACGCGGCGAGGGCGGTGACCTCGTTGCCCGCGAAGTCGGCCATCGCACGCGCGGTATTCGACTTGGACTCGTAGCGGAACACCAGCGCGCGCTCGGACGTGCCGAACCACACCGCACCGTCGCTGGTGGTCGCGATCGAGGTGATGCGCTTGTCGTCGGTGTCGAACACTTCCTTCGCGTTGCCGCCGGTGATCGCGAACAGCTTGCCGGACGGGCCGGTGCCCGCGTAGACCGTGTTGCCAACCGAGGCGAGCGACCAGATCGTCTCGACGTCTTTGCCGAGATCCTTGCCGGCCGTGGCCTTGCCGCCCGCGACATCGATCTTGAACAGCTTGTTGCCGGGCATCGCGCCGGCCCACACCGAGCCGTCCGAGGTCTGCGTCATCGACACCACGGCGATCGCGCCGGGGATCGAGACCACCTTCTTCGAGCTGTCACCCGTGACACGGTAGATCGTGCCGCCGGCGTCGGAGCCGAGCAGCACGCTGCCGTCGGCGAGCTTGAGGGCGGACCACACCGCATCGCCTTCGATCGCGGTGCGCTTGGTATCCCAACCGGGACGGACCTCGCCGGTCGACGTGATGAACGCGCTGGTGGCGTCCCCCGAGTCAAACTGCTGATAGGTCTCGATGGTCCAGGTCGCGGTGACCACGGCATCGGCGTTCGGCGCGAGGAGAAGACCACCGGCAATCATGCCGGCGACAGACAGACGAGTGGCTTTCACGAGATCCCCCAAGAAGGCAGACTGACTAGCGAGCGCGGACGCGAACCAGGATCGTCGAAGTTCCCTCGACGACCCGCGTGGCATTCGCGATGGTGCGGGAGATCGGCTTGTAGGCCGCCACACGCTGGGTGTGAGACTGCGGATGCAGCTTGTCGTGCGCGGTGGCCGGCAGGTCCTTGACCAGCTTGCCCTCGAGCGCGACGCCTTCATCGGCCGGATAGAGCGTCGCCGCCCACACGTTCCCCGGCAGCAGCTTGCGAACCGCTGCGATCAGCGACGGCAGATCGACGGGCGGCGCCGCATCGAGCTTCGCGTTGTCACCCGAGGTGACCTCGAGCTGAACGATGCCGCCGGCAAGCGAGGCGGGGACGTCGACGGGAACGTTCTCGACGATGTCCTTGCCGTCGTAGGTGGTCATCCGGACCTCGACCATGTTGCGCTGGCCGGGGATCAGCTCGGCGCCCGGCACGCGGAGCTCCTTGAGCTCGCCATAGTTGACCGCGTACTGGAGGTCGACCGTGACGTCGATGCCTTCGATCTTGATCGGCGCGTACGGGTTATTGATCAACGGCACCAGCACGCGGAGGCCGCGCACCGATCCCATCACGCTCGACGCGCCATCGTTCGCGTAGACGTAGTCGACGAACTTGATCGGGTCGATGCCCTTGATCCGGACCGTCGAGTCGATGCGCGCGGTGATGTCCTCGCGATCGGGCAGGTAGTAGTTGATCGCGTTCATCACCGCAGCACCGGCGACCGGCGCGGTGAGGAACTTGTTGTCGAGGATCTCGACGTGGAAATCGCCCTTGGTGACCTGCTTGCCGTGCGTGGTGGTCAGCGAGATGTTGATCGGGATCATCTTCGAGCGCAGCGAGGTGTCGGCCATGATCGACGCCTGGCGATCCATCACCAGCGCGCCGGCCTCGTGGAGGGCGCTCGTCATGTGGAAGCCGATCTGCGACGACGTGACGACGGTGTGGACGTATGCGGTGGCCACCGGCGCGTACCACTCGCCGCTACCGAACATCGGGTGACCGAACGCGAGCACCTTGTTGCCGTCGAGGAACGTCACGGTGCCCGACGACGCGGCGGACATGTCGCCCTTGATGAACGGGATCGCGATCGCGCCGCCTGGCGTGAACGTCTTCGGCATGTCGGCTTCGGGCACGTTGCCGGTCCCGCCGGCGCGCATCGGCTCGAGCGTCGAGCCTGCGAACAGCTGACCGAGGGTGTTGAACGCGGGCGCCGAGAAGCCGGCGATCGCGAGCGGCACCGCGGCCGTCAGCGTCTGACCTTCGTACTGCGAGGGCTTCGCGATCGCGGGTGGCAGCGGCGCCGAGACCAGCCAGCTCTTGTGCTTGGGGCCGAGCGCGGCCATCGCTTCTCCGATGTCGACCCGGCCCGAAGGTGAAATCCGCTTCCAGTCTTCCATCGTCGAGGCGACCGGCTGCACGATCTTGAGACCGTTGGGGCCGGCGGCCACCGTGGCGCGACGGCGGAACGTGTCGCCGTCCTTCTTCATGTATTCGATCGGCGTGCAGCCGCCCATCGTGATGCGGTTGAAGCTCCACGTATAGGAAACCGCGCAGACCATCTTGTCGTCGATGAACAACGGACTGCCCGACATGCCGCGCCAGACGCCGGTCAGCTGCGTCTTCGGATCGGCCGACTTGAACAGGATGAGGTCCTGTTTCGGCAGCATGTTGTGAATGACAGAGATGACCTCGAACGTGAACTTCTCCGGCTTGGTGCCCGAGAAGGTCGTCAGTCCGTAGCCGGTCATCCCGCGTTGCACCTTGGCGAGCGGGTACGGATCGGGGCCCCCGGCGTGTGCCGGCAAGGCACCCCCCGACATCCCCAGACCTCCGATGAAAACCACGGCGCAAGGCCGCATGAATCCACGCATGTCAGACGAGCTTACTGGGCAACCGCGCGATCTGCCAGTGGTGGTTCCCCGAGACGCACCCTGTCGAGGTGGAGCTACGGCAACTTAGGGCCAACTGTGTCAGCTTTTGCGTCGGTGGGTGATGACGGGTGTTAAAACCCCGTCGGCGTTCACAGCCGAGCGGATCTCCGAGTTCGTGAAATCCCGCAGGCTTAACTTGGTGGTCGGACCTCGGCATAGCCGCTGCACCAAGGCTCGGGCAACGGAGGATTGAGAATGTCGAATTTCGTCGAGACCTGGAAGGGAATCGCTACTGCGCTTGGCCGTTCTGAGCGGTGGTGCCGCTACATGGCGCGGAAGCCCGGAGACCCGCTCCCGGTGTTCAAGGTTGGCGGTATTGTTCGCCTGAACCACAGCGACCTCGAAGACTGGTTGGGGCGTCAGCGAGCGAGCTCGATCCGTCATGGTGATCTCCGGCCGTCGGTCGCGATCGCCACCGAGGACGTGGCGCTGCGTTTGATCGCCTGATCCGTCGCGCCCGCGGGTGGCGGTGGCATAGTGCGCCACCAACGTGACCGACAAGATCACTCGCCCGCTGTCGGAATTGCGCGGCCCGGTCCGCGCGCTGTTCTCCGATATCGACGGCACGATGACGACGGGAGATCGCATCGAGGCCTCGACCTACCAGGCGCTCGAAGCGCTCGGCGAGTCCGGGATCCCGGTCATCATGGTGACCGGTCGGTCCTCGGGCTTCGCTCATGCGGCGATGAAGATGACGCCCGTGCCTGTGGTCGTGAGCGAGAACGGTGGCGTGACGTTCGTGCGTGACGGCAAGAAGATCCGGAAGCTCTACGGCGTTCCGCCCGCGAGCCTGCCGGAGTGGCGTCGCCGCATGAACGATGTCGTGGGCGAGGTGTTGTCGAAGGTGCCGGGCGCTCGGCTGTCGAGTGACTCGAAGTATCGCGAAGTCGATCTCGCGCTCGACTGGAACGAGGAAGTCTCGTTGCCGGCCGAGGCCGCGGACACGATGGTGCAGATGATTCGCAAGGCCGGGCTGAGCGCATCGCGCTCGAGCGTGCACGTCAATTTCGGTCCACCGCACTTCGACAAGCTGTCGGCGTGCATGACCGTCGTGCGGCAAGTGCTCAAGGGCGACGGCAACGATCTTTCCCAATACGTGTTCGTCGGCGACGCGCTCAACGACGCGCCGATGTTCGGCGGCTTCCCCACCTCGGTGGGAGTCGCCAACATTCGTGCGTGGTGGGACCAGCTCGACTTCAAGCCGGCGTTCGTCACCGAACATGCCGAGGGCAAAGGTTTGCGCGAGGTGATCGCCCACATCATGTCGATCTCCAAGCGTTAGGTCCCCATGTCGGCCGACGTGTTCGCCGCTGTTCTGCGCGCTCTCCAAGCCGGCCGCGGCGTGGCGATCGCGACGGTGATCGGTTCGCATGGCTCGACGCCGCGCCACCTCGGTGCGCGGATGGCAGTCGCCGACGATGGCGAGCAGTGGGGCACGATCGGTGGCGGGCGGATCGAACAGGTGACGGTGGAGGCCGCGCGCGAGGTCGCGGGTGGTGCGCCACCCCGGGTCGTGCGCCAGCACCTCGTTCGTGACCTCGCGATGTGTTGCGGTGGCTCGATGGAGATCACGCTGACGCCCGCCGCGCCGTCGCGCGAGGTGATCGAAGCACTGGCGCCTTCGCCCCACACGGCATCGACCCCGACCGCGCGCGTGCTGGTCACGCCGATCGAAGGCGAGCCACTGTCGCTGCGTGCACCGGCAGCCGGTGATCCGCCGCTCCACAACCCGGCGGTCGAGGGCGGTGCGCTGCTCGAGCGGCTCGGCGGTGGCGAGCGCGCGATCGTGTTCGGGTTCGGTCACGTCGCGAAGAGCGTCGGGCCGCTGCTCGCATCGCTCGGGTTCGAGGTGATCGTGTGCGACGACGACGAGACGGGGGTATTTACGCGACAGGAGTCGCGGATCCCAGGAGCCGCTTCACCGCCATGGGCAGCGCGCGTGATCGAATCGTTCGATCCGATCGAGGTCGAGCGCGCGCTCGGCGGGTTCTCGCAGAACGACTACGTCTTGATCATCACCCGCGATCACGCGGTCGATCAGCAGATCCTCGAGAAGCTGATCGCGTGCGAACAGCTCGGTTATCTCGGGATGATCGGCAGCCGCGGCAAGGTCGGCCGGTTTCGCAAGCGCCTCGAGGCGAAGGGGCTGCTCGACAGCGACGTCGCGAAGGCGCGGTGGGCGAGCCTGCGCGCGCCGATCGGTCTCGATCTCGGCGCCGAGACGCCCCAGGAGATCGCGGTGTCGATCGCGGCCGAGCTGGTCGCGCTCCGGCGCCGCGGCGCCACGCAGGTCGGCGACTGGGCTCCGCATCGCGGGGCGAAGCCGAAAGCCGACGCGTGACCCGCGCTGCCGTCGTGCTTGCCGCCGGCGCGGGCAGCCGACTCGGCGGCCTGCCGAAGGCGCTGCTGATGCACGGCGAGCGCTCGTTCCTCGAGCTGATCGTCGATCGAGTGCGCGAGGGCGGTCCGGTGATCGTCGTCGTCGGTCCACCGTTCGGCGACGCCGTCGCGGATCACGCGCGGACGCTGGGCGAGCACGTGCACGTCGTCGTCAATCCCGAGCCGGCGCGCGGGATGGCGAGCTCGATCGCGCTCGGTTTCGACGCGCTGCAACCGTGGAGTCGGCCCGGGATCGACGACGCCTGGTTGTGGCCGGTCGATCATCCGTTCATCCGGCAGGACACGCTGGAGGCGATCGGCAAGGCGATGGGCCGACACGACGTCGCACGCCCGGTGTTTCGCGGCTCCGACGGCGCGGTCCGCGGCGGGCACCCACCGTTGATCTCGCGCCGGTCCTGGCTGCAACTGGCCGGATGCGATCGCGTCGAGGGCGGCGCGCGTGCGGTGATCTCGACACTCGACGTGGTCGACGTCCCGGTGGATGATCCGGGGGTCGTGCGGGATATCGATACGCCGGAAGACCGGGAGGCGCTGTCGTGAAGCGCCTGATCGTGCTCGCGCTGATCGCCGGCTGTCCGGAGCCCGCGAAGAAGGGCCCGGCGCCGCTCGCCGATCTCGTGTTGACCGGCGATCGCGACACCCGCTCGGACCTGGTCGCCGAGCTGCAGGACGACATCCTCAAGTCGTACGAGCGCGACGAGCCGCCCGATTTTGACAACGCGATGGTGCCGAAGGACGTCGGCGTCGCGCGGATCGGCGTCGGCCCGGGCGACGTGCTCGTCAACAACGAGCTCGCGCGCGCACCGAGCCGGTGGCCGCTCGATATCGACCAGGCGTCGCCGGCGGACGCGCGCTCGAAGCGTCTCGCGATCCATCTGTCGGCGGATCGCACCGCCGCGTGGGCGACCGACGAGATCTCGTGGCGGATCAAGATGTGCGAGCGCACCGCCGTGATCCCGCTACGGATGACCGCGCTGTTCGCACGCGATGGCGATCGCTGGGTCCCGGTGTTCGAGCATTTGTCATTCGCGCGCACCGCGATCGCCACGCGGCCCGGGCAGAAGCTACCGCGCGAGCTGCGCACGGCGGTCGCCTCGCGCGATCTCGCCGACGAGCTATCGCGCGTGTTGTCACCGGTGCTGCGCCGCGCGCTCGATAAATCGCCGAAGGCGCTCGCGCAGGGCCCCGAGCTCGCGTTGCTCGGCCCCGATGTCGCGGCCGAGTGGCACGGGCTCGATGCGATCGGCGCGCGGTTGATGCCGGGCAGCGAGCCGATGAAGCTCGAGGATCGCCGGGTCGGCGTCGTCGGTCGCACGTTCGGCAACGCCACGATCGGGTACTGGGTCGGTAACCTCACCGCAGACCTACCGGCGCGTCCCGGCATCTCCGCCGGCAAGGGCCACTTCCGTGCGACGTTCGTGTTCGAGAGGCGACGCGGCAACGATCCCAAAGACAACGAGTGGGTGATCGTGCAGGGCCACGTGTCGCACGCGATCGAGGACGACAACCTGGCGTCGGCGATCTTCGGCACCGCATTGATCTCGCCGAAGCCGCTCGCGATCACGTGTGACGATGGCTCGCGTCCGCAGATGCCGAAGAAAGCGTCAAACTAGCCAGCGAGCTTGCGTGTAGTCACGCCGCGGCATCGGTCGCGCCGTTCGCTCGCGGAGCGTCTACGGTTCTTGCGCTGCGACGAGCTCGGCTTCCGCCGCTTGCGTCGTCGACGACGGCAGCTGATAGCCGGTGACGTACTTGTCGCTCAGATACGTATCGGTGACGCGCTTGCGCTTCGGCCAGAACGGCAACAGGCGGAGCGGCAACGTGACGAGCGAGACCAGGCCGCCCAGTGCCTTGCCGCCGTAGGCCTCGGTGACGAGCAGCGCGCGCTTGAAGCCACCGACCTCCGTGAGCGGCCGATCGATGACGCCGATCCGGCGAAGCCGAAGCTCGGCCATCTTGTTCGCGTGCCCGAGGAACGCGGGCAGGTGCTTGAGCACGACGTGATCGGGCGGTAGCCGCTTCGCCATGTACTTCGCGATCCGCCGCACCCCCCACATCGACACCAGCGACAGGCCGAGCAAGCGGCGGCGCAACCACGCGCGGCCCTCGATCGCCTTCGTGGTCTGTTGCTCGCCGAACTCGACGTGGCGCTCCTCCTGCTTCACCGCGCGACGAAGGATGTCCACCGACGGCTTGTGATCGAGCGTATCGATCATGGCGTAGAACGCCTGCAGCACGAAGCCTTCGCCCTGCGCCATCTCGAGCGCGACGTGCTCGGCCCACGAACCGCCCATCATGCCGGTGGCGAGAAACCGCACCGCGGCGTGAGCCGGCTTGGGCTGGCAGTTCAGCATGGTCATGATGCGAAGGAAGTTATCGACGTGCTGCATCTCCTCGAGCGACTGGCGCGCGAGGAACTTTGCCGCTTCGAGATCCGGCGCTTCGTAGAGCCAGTGGCCGACCTGGATGCCGGTGACCTCGCCGTACAAGAACTGGTTGAACATCCACTCGAGCAGCTCGCGATCCTTGACGGGGTCGAGCTTGGATCCCCCGAAGTCGAACGTCATCTCTTCGCGGGTCAGCAGCATCTGGTCCGAAGATAGCCCGAAACGCCGGGATCGCCGCCGTCAAACTTGGGTCTCGCGCGGAGGTAGAGTCGCTCGATGCCTCGGAAATCACGGCCGGTGAAGGCCGACGCCGGCGCCCTCGGCAAGGTCGCCGCGGCGATCGAGGCGGGAGATTTCCCCACCGCCCTCGCAGAGGCGCTAAAGGCCTGGCGTGCCAGCCGTGGCGCCGAGCTCGCCGATCTGGTCGATGCGCTCGGCAGGCGATCGCGCGAGGTCACGATCGCCGGTCACACCGCCATCGGGTTTCAGGCCTCGTGGCTGCGGCTCGCGGAGGGCAAGCCGTCGCCGGTCGCGATCGGTGCGCTTGCGGCGTCGATCGGCAAGCTGATCCCGATCGCCAGGACCACGAACTACGTCGATCGCGACATCAAGCGGTACCGCGCGTTCCTCGATCGGATCGCCGTGCTCGAGATGCTGCCCGCCGATCCGCGGATGGCGAGCGCGATCACCGGACTGCTGGAGCGCGCGCCGTTCACGATCGAATCGGGGCGCCGGATCTATCAGCCTGCGATCGATCTGCTGACCGAGCTGGGCGATCCGCGCGTCGTCCCGCGGTTGCGTGCGCTCGTCGCGCAGCCAACGTCGAAGGCCGCACTGGTGCGCGCGTACTTCGCGGAGGCGCTGCCGCCGGCGGCGGATGCGATCGAGACGGCGGCACACCTTGGATCAGCAGACACACGCGCAACCGCGCGCGCGCTGACCGCGGCGATCGCGAAGCCAACGGCCAACGGTCGCGGCGATGTCGATGCCCTGATGGCGGAGTGCCTCGCGCATCCCGACGACGATGGCCCGCGCGAGGTGCTAGCCGACGTGCTGCTCGAGCGCGAAGACCCGCGCGGCGAATTCATCGCGCTGCAGCTGCGTGCCGCCCGCGGTGAGGTATCGGAGGTCGAGCGCAAGCGGATGACCGTGCTGCTCCGCACCCACGAGCGCGCGTGGCTCGGTGGCGATCTCGCCGCGATCACCAAGCACCGGTGGTGGCGCCGCGGCTTCCTCGACGAGGCGGAGCTCCAGCGCAACGCGGCCGCCGACAAGGCAACCTGGGCGCGCGCGGCGAAGGATCCGAAGCTGGCGACGATTCGCAAGCTCGCGAAGGGCGGTGCCAATGCCGCGCACTACAAAGCCTTCATGCTGTCGCCGGCGATGTGCGGCCTGCGCGAGATCGGCGTGCTCTCGATCGAGATGCTCGACGCGATCGGCGCAGATCGAAAGCTCGAGATTTTGCGCGTCGAGCACAATCTCACCGACGACGCGTTCGACGCGTTCGCCGCGATCGATCGCTGTCTCGAGCGCACCGGCGCGACGCGCCTCTGCTTGGTCTACCGCCGGGCTCCGCCCGACGTGCTGGTATCGCGCATCGCCGCGAACGTCACCGGTCGCGAGCGCCTCCGCGAGCTGCGCGCGGTCGCGGCCTGCCATGCGGCGATGCTTCGCTGGAGTGTTGACCCGTGGACGTGGCTCGGTGCGCATGCCGCGCTCGGTGTGTCGCGGCTCGTGCTCGAGCTCGACACCTTGCAGATCGTCGCCGAGCGAACCACCGATGGGCTCGCGCTCGAGATCGATGCAGCCGGGGACTGGTTGCTCGAGTCCGTCCTCCGCGACGCACCGAAGCTCGCGTCGGTGGTGCTTCGCGGTGGCCGACCCGCCATGATCGCGTCGCCGGGCGTCCGGATGGCGTTCGCGAGGCTGAGGCGCAAGCTGACGACGTTCGACTGCTGGGTCTCGGCGCTCAGAGATCCAGATCGAGCGAAACGCGCGCGCCGATCTTGAACATCGTCAGATCCTCATCTCCCCACACGCGCTCGTACGAGATGCCGAGTGCCGCGCCCGGAAACACGAACCGCTTCCGCAACGCGCGCGCGCCGAGCGCGAAGCCGACATGGAAGCCGTGGTCATACGCTTTCCAGTCGCGCTCGGTGGTCCGCCCGATCCAACCACCCTCGAGCTCGAGATACGAGTTGGTGAACGTACGCCGGTAGACGACGGGCGCGACGATGTCGGCCGCGAGCTCGAGCGCCCCGCGCATGCCGAGGTCGTCCTTCGGGAATGCCGCGCTGCCACCGAATTCGATCCCGGCGTAGAGGCCGTGGC
>JACCYD010001204.1 GCA_013696695.1 Deltaproteobacteria bacterium
ACATAGCGCTTCACCGAGCGCACGAAGAATCGCTCGCCGTGCGGGAACAATAGGTTGATGCCGTTCGAGATCGCGGTCGCGGCGGGACTCCCGCCAACCCAGGCGCGTGGGACGGCGGCGAAGTCGACGTCGAGATCGCGAGGGACGATGTGATGGCTGGTCACGAGCCGATCTTAGGCACTATTGAAACGGAGTCAATAGCGACGATGGCGGCGAGGATTTCCGTTATGATCCTGCAGATGCCGCGCCGCCGAGCTGTCAAGCGCGCCACGCGAGCCGGTCGAACCGCCGTCAAGCCGCGCGTCCGGCTCGATACCGATGAACGCCGCGCGCAGCTGCTATCGCTCGCGAAGGCCTCGTTCTCGATGCGCGCGTACGACGACGTCTCGATCGACGACCTCGCGCGCGAGGCCCGGATCTCGAAGGGCCTCCTCTATCACTACTTCCCGACCAAGCGCGATCTCTACGTCGCAGGTCTGCGCGAGATCGCCGACGAGCTGGTCGGTGCGATCACGAGCGTCCCGGAGCATCTCGCGCCGATCGAACGCGTCCGCGCCGGGCTCGATGCCTATCTCGATCACGTCACGCGCGTGCCGCAAGCCTTCGTATCGCTGATGCGCGGTGGAATCGGCAGTGATCCGGAAGTTGCCGCGGTGATCGAAGGCGTCCGCACGCGGTTGTTCGAGCAGTTCCTGCACGGCACGCCCTTCGCGCCGGTGCTCGCCGGCAACGCGCGCTTCGAGACCGCGGTGCGCGGTTGGATCGGGTTCGTCGAGTACGCGACGATCGAGTGGTGCGTGAAGCCTCGCCTGTCGCGCGAAGAGCTGCGCGATCTGTTCACGGAGATTTTGTTCGCGATCCTAGGTGTGGTTGTCCCGAAGGGATAAGGGTGGTCCAGGTGTCAGTCATCGTCCCCGAGATCTAGTTTTCTGGCCTCTGCCTCGGCGTTGGTACGCGAAGGGAACCCGGAATCCGACCCGCATTCGAGCCCACGCTGCGTTCAGACGATCAGCACCCCGCGTCCTAGCGCTCGAACACGAGCGGTAGCGTGACGCGACTCGGCCCGCGCTGCGCGCCGAACTTCCAGGAGGCGATCACGTCACGGATCGATCGAACGACGCGCTTGCGGGCGCGCTCTTCGGCAGCCGGCACGCGCGTGGTGTCCGAGAGCAGCCGCACGTCGCGCGCGGTACCCCGTCGATCGACCGCGAACGAGAAGCTGAGCAGGCCGGCGATCGGCAGTGCACCGAGGAGCGCGCCGAGCTGATCGATCAACTCTCCCGTTCGCGCTTCGAGCGCGCGCGTCGCGAGCGGCCCGCGCACGAACGGCCGCGGCTGCACGAACCAGCCGTGGATCACGAGCCGGCCTTCGCGTGGATCGTGGGTACCGGTCACCGTGCGAACGCCGTGCGGGATCCGCGGATCGAACACCAGCAAGCGGGAGAACTGCGGCTCGACGGTCCGGATCAGCTCGCCCTGCTCCAGCCGATTCCTCGCAGTGGAGGCTCCCTGCCAGTAGTCCAGCACCTCGTCGCGCACCAGCAGCGTCTCGCCGCCGCGAAACACGCGCTGTCGCCAGTGGGTGAGCGAGAACACGAACGCCCACGGCCCGTGCGGGAGGTCGCCGTGGAGCTCCTGCCGGCAACCCTCGACGTAGTTCGACAGCCACGGCGGCGACACGTCGTGACAGCCGAGGTGCTCGCGACCCCAGTTGACGAGCCGGTTGTGAAACCGCTCGTACAGCGGCTTGGGGAAATACGTCCACGCTGGCGTGCGCAGCGCGGTGTATTGCCCGGGGACGTGCCAGTAGTCCCACACGAAGCGATCCGCGTTCGCGCGCCGCGGATCGGCGAGCTTGCCGTCAAATGACCGGCGCAGCGCGGCGGCTTCAGGCGCGAACCGATCGACGACGATCACGCTGCGCGACATCGTTCAGTCGCTCGACACGCCCCACCGCAACAGCTTGCGGTAGAGCGTCTTGCGATCGAGATCGAGCATCTTCGCGGCGTCGGTGCGGTTGCCATCGCACGCGGTGAGCACGCGCAGCACGTGGCGGCGCTCGATCTCCTCGAGCGTCAGCAGCTCGGCGAGCTCGGTGCCCGACATCTGCGGGTGCGGCCTCGCGGTACGGATCTTCTCGGGCAGGTCCTCGACCTGGATCTCCTCGAAGTGCGTCAGCGCGACGGCTCGCTCGATCGCGTTCGCGAGCTCGCGCACGTTGCCCGGCCACTCGTACGTCATCATCCGCTCGGCAGCCGCGTTCGACAGCCCGACGACTTTCTTGTCGAGCACCGTCGCGTACTGGCGGATGAAGTGACCGGCGAGCAGCAGGACGTCGCCACCCCGCGCGCGCAGCGGCGGCAGCACCATGTGGATGACGTGGATGCGATAGTAGAGATCCTCGCGAAACTGCTTCGCCTCGACCATCTCCTCGAGGTCGCGGTTGGTGGCGGCGATCAACCGCACGTCGATCGCGACATCGGCATCGGCACCGATCGGCCGCATCTTGCGCTCCTGGATCGCGAGCAGCAGGCGCGGTTGCAGCCCGAGCGCCATCTCGCCGATCTCGTCGAGGAACAGCGTGCCGCCGTGCGCTTGCTTGAACACGCCGGTGGGTCCGAACAGCTCGGCCTCGAGCAGCGGCTCCGAGAGCACGGCGCAGTTGACAGTAATGAAGCGGCCGCCTTGGCGCCGCGAGCGATTGTGGATCTCTCGCGCGACGGCTTCCTTGCCGGTGCCACTCTCGCCGGTGATCAGCACGCTCGCATCGGTGGTGCTCACCTGATCGAGCAGCTCGTAGATGCGCTGCATCGCCGGCCCCGCGCCGATCAGATCACCGCGACCGCGCGCCGAGATCGACGCCATCGCCTCGCGCAGCCGCTTGACCTCGCCGCGGAGGGCGCGATGTTCGGAGGCGCGGCGCACCGCGATCGCG
>JACCYD010001209.1 GCA_013696695.1 Deltaproteobacteria bacterium
GAGGTGATCACCGGCGCGCCGCCGAGCTCGATCTCGGAGCGACTCTCGGCGCCGATCCGGCGGGCAATCGGCGCGTACTCTGCGGCCCACCGGCGGCAGCGCGACGCGATCGTGCACGCCGTGGTGAGTGCGAGTGCGATCCGCTCGGCCTGCGGCTCGACGGTACCCTTGGTCGCGATCAGCTCGTCGTTCGCGAGCTCGTAGGTCCAGATCCGGCGCACCACCATGCCGGGCGGCCGATAGAACGGATCGCCGACGCCGAGGCCGATGATGTCGGACGACGTGTCCGCGGAGTGATAGTCGAAGGCCGAGTCGAGCACCGCCGTACGCGCGACGGTGTCGAGCCAGTGGCGCGCGAGCTCGTGATCGTTGGTCGATATCGTCAACGCGGTGTCGAACGTGGCGTCGGGGCGGATTCGCTCGCCGCGCAGCGTCAGCGTGAAGCCGTCGAGCGGGCGCGGCGTGACGAACAGCTCTGCCGTCGGGTGCGTGCGCACGCGAGTGGTGAAGAATCCCTCGTCGGAGCGCACCACCGTGTGATGCCAGGCTCCGTCATTCCGGACCTGCGATCCGAAGAAGCTGCCGAGGACGACGCCGAGCTCGTCCAAGACTACTTGGGCCACTCGTCGATCAAGT
Organism: Deltaproteobacteria bacterium; assembly: GCA_013696695.1. GTDB lineage: Bacteria > Myxococcota_A > Polyangia > Haliangiales > Haliangiaceae > JABFXX01. The sequence continues at coordinate 637 of JACCYD010001209.1, forward strand.
TCGCGACCAGCGCGGTCCAGCCGGTCTGGTGACTCGCGCCGATGCCGGCACCGTTGTCGCCGTGGAAGTACTCGTAAAATAGGATGTGATCGCGCCACTTCGGATCGTCTTTGAAGTGCTTCGCGCCGCCGTACACCGGCCGCTCGTTGTTCTCGTCGAGCAGGAAGATGTTGATCATCCGGCGCGCGATGTCCTTCGCCATCTGCTTCATCACGATCGGCTCGCCCTTCGAGGCCGGCGTCATGACCGGCATCCGGCCACCGAGCGCGGTGCCGAGCTTGCGTAGCGATTCGATGATGAGGAACGTGGTCGGGAACCAGATCGGGCCGCGCCAGTTCGAGTTGCCGCCCTTCATCTTGCCGGCCGACTCCGCCGGCTCGTAGCCGACGATGGAATGACCGAACTGGAACGGGTTCGCCTCGTGACTCTTCGACAGCGAGCGAATGCCGAACTTCGACAAGAACTCGGTCTCGTCGTGCATGTGGTTGAGCACGCCCTTGAGCTGGTCGAGGTTGCAGATGGTCAGGAGATAGGTCGTCTTGCCGTTCGGTTGCTCGAGCGGATGGATGACGTGCTCGACCATCTCTTTGCGGTTCTTGAGGAACCAGTTGAGGTTCGCGGTGAACTCCTTGAACGGCTCGATCCACTCGAGCTCGAGCCGCTCGACGGCGAACAGCGGGATCAAGCCGACGAGCGAGCGGACGCGGAACTTGTGGAAGCTCTTATCCGGGTACTCGAGGATGTCGTAGAAGAAGCCGTCGTCGCTGTCGAACAGCGAGTACTCGCGACCGCCCATGTGCTTCATCGCGTACGCGATGTAGACGTAGTGCTGCAGGAACTTGCTCGCCATGCTCTCGTAGACCGGGTTCTCCCGGGCGAGCTCGAGCGCGATGCGCATCAAGTTGAGGCAGAACATGCCCATCCAGCCGGTGGCGTCCGACTGGTGCAGCGTCGAGCCGTCGCTCGGCTTGTCGCTGCGATCGATCACGGTGATGTTATCGAGGCCGAGGAAGCCGCCTTCGAAGACGTTGTTGCCTTCCTTGTCGACCTTGTTGACCCAGTTCGCGAAGTTGATGAGGAGCTTGTGGTAGCAGCGCTCGAGCCACTCGCGATCCGCGGTGCCGTGGCGCGTCTTCTCCATGTTGTAGATCCGCCACACGGCCCACGCGTGGACCGGCGGATTCAAGTCGGAGAACTCCCACTCGTACGCGGGTAGCTGCCCCGCGGGATGCTGGAACTGCTCGAACAGCAGCATCCATAGCTGGTCCTTCGCGAACTTCGGATCGATCAGCGCGAACGGCACCATGTGGAACGCGAGATCCCACGCGGCGAACCACGGGTACTCCCACTTGTCCGGCATCGACATCACGCGCATCGAGTTGAGAT
>JACCYD010001219.1 GCA_013696695.1 Deltaproteobacteria bacterium
CTTCAACTGGTAGCGATGCGGACCGAGCGGAAGCTCGAGGTCCATGATCGCCTGGAATGTCGCCTTCGAGGTGTCGACCGTGTCGTAGAGCGGCATCACCACTCGAACGTCGTGGCCGGCCCGCGCCAGATACGGCGGCAACGCGGCCATCACGTCGGCGAGCCCGCCGGTCTTGGCAAACGGCGCCATCTCCGAGGCGACGAACAACACGTTCACGAGAGACCGTCTACCACCAGCGACGTAGCGCTGTCGCGAGCGGAGTTGCGATCCGTTCGACCTTTGCAGCAGAGATGGTCATCTGGGCGAACGGCTCGAACGGATCGGCCAGCAGGTCGCGCCGGACCTCGAGGCACAGCGACCGACCGGGGTGTGCCATCACGTGGTCCCACGCCATCGTGCTCGAGTGCAGCGGGTAGGTTGCACCGTCGGCGAGGGTGAGTCCGCCGAGGGCGTCCCGGAGGGCGTCGACGACTTGTTTCGGCGCGTAGCTCGTGCCGTCCAGTCCCTTGCCGATGACATCCAACTCGGGCCGGAGCGGCCAGGCCTCGATCGTCTGATACGCGGTGCGCAAGCTCTTGACGATCTCGAGGTCGACCTCGACGCCGACTTCGCGCGGTGCATAGCTGTGCAAGAGGACCATCGCGCCGTCGCTCGCGAGCAGCGCGGTCGCCTCCTTTACTGCGGCCACGTAGCGGTCCAACGCGGCACGCAGCAGCGCGCGATCCGCGGGCTCGGTGATCCATGGCATCAGGCCCGGGCTGACCTTGCCGGCCTTGAAGTCCTCGGCCGAGGCATCGACCCGCCGGTTGCAGTCGATGAACGTGCGGGGAATCCGGCAGCGCAGGACCGCGACGGTGCGCTGGGGCTCGGCCTCGACGAACCGTCGCGCCGTCGCGACGGCAAGCTCCGGTGCACCGGCGTCGGTGTTGACGTGGAAGAAGTCGACCAGACCGTCGGGCAGCGGGCTGGTCAATTTCGCGGCGAGCGAGGTGAAGTCCTCGGTGCGCGTGGCGCCGTGCGGGATCTCGAACACGAGGTCCAGCGGAGCGCCTTCGGTTGCCCGCACCCCACGGACGACATCGACATCGAGGATGGTGGGGATCGAGACGAGCATCGGCCGACCATGCCACCGATCAGTCGTCGTCGTCGGGGATATCCCAGCTCGACTTGCGCTCGTCCCGTGCCGGCCTCTCGATCCGCTCGAAGGTCAGCGTGAAGTACACGCCGCTCTTGCCCTGCTTCTCGAACGCCCGGACCGTATAGGCCGCCTCGTCACTCACGATGTCGCCGGACCACGCGGGGACGACGACGGGCTCGGCTCCCTTGCGGGCGGGCTTCGCCGGCGGCGCCGGGTCGAGCGCGCCGCGAAACACATCCGGTGGGAACGTGTTCTTGTCGCCACGTGGCGGGGCGAGACTGAGCGTGATCTGCTCCTCGCGATGCCAGCCACGGATCTCGTAGTCCGTCCCATCGACGGTGCAGTCGCCGTGAAAGGCGGGCTGACTCGGCTTCTGCTTCTGCGCGTACTCGAAGAGTTTGCCGCGGTCTCGATCGTTCGACATCTGGGAGAGGTGAGGGAAGCGGTGACCCTAGGTTGATCGGCTTTCACCGAGAGAAGGAAGGATCACCATAGCCTCGCAACGATCATAACAGCGAGCTGGGATCGAAAGCAGCGAAGGAGCTGGTCTGATTTGTCGGCCGGAACACATAGGCCGGCTTGCCACCGCGGAGCGTCGCGTTCGTGTCGTCGTAGAGGACCGGCATGCCGTCGGGCGCCTGGGGTGCGTGGACGAACAGGTCGTGGACCGAGGGCAGGGAGCCCAGGTGCTCGATGAACGCCGGCATGTTTCGTACGAGCAACTTGGTGTTCGCGCCGGCCGAGGACGTGCGGGCGGGCAGGTTGGCATCGAGGTAGACGAGCTCGCGACGCCCGAGGTCGAGATAGACGACGTACTTCGTGAAGCTGTCGCCGCGGAGCGGGAACGAGAGCTGGCAGCGACTCGGCTCGAACAGCTTGCCGGTCTGCGGCTCCTCGCCCCACTGCAGGGCCGCGTGGACCTCGATCGCCTTCGCGAACGTGATGCGCGAGTAACACAGCACGGTCCACACCGCGTAGCGGACGCCGTGCTTCACGAGCTTGTCGGGATACAGGTCGAGCAGCTGACACGCGCGCCCCTCGAGATCCTTCGAATTCGTCGGATCGCCGGAGAACACCGCGGCATCGTGAAACGCCACGCGATCCCAGCAACAGGCGCCGGCGCCGGCCGCGGACCAATCTTTTTGGAAGAAGTTCCAGCCGTTGTCGAACCACGTGTCGTGCGCGCTCGGTCCCGTTTTCCAGTACGTCGCGGTGCGGATGAACTTGATGCCGGGCGGGATCGGAAACACCGTGCCGCGACCGAACGGCGACAGCTCCTCGTCGTTGGTCTGCAGCTTGACGCGCTTCACTTCGGGCGACAGCGCCACGGGGCCGACCTCGCGGAGCCTGCGTGCGAGCGCCGTTTGAAGTGCACCCATCAGATCGCCGTGGAGCGCGGGCGGAATCCGGCGCTGCTTCCGATCGGCCTCGACGATCTGGACCTTCGACCAGTTGCCCTTCGGCGGGAACGTGCGCCAGGTCCGCTCGCCGACGGTCGCGAGGTAGCGCTGCAGCTTGAGGAGCTGGATCGTCTTCAGCTCGTCGATCACCTCGGTGAACGCGCGCACCGCATCGGCGCCGTAAATGAGCAGCGTCGAGTGAAGGCGCCGGGCGAGCTCGCCGGGACGGGTCTTCAACAGGCTGAGCGCCTCGCGATCCTCCGCGGCGAGCAGGCGCTCGAGATCCGCGCTGAACCGCGGGATCGGCGTCGCGTTGTAGAGCTTGTCGTACGCGGCCGCGACGCGGGGAAAGTCGTCGCGGTAGTCCCCGGGATGCAGCTTGTACAGCAGTCGCTTGAAGGGCTCGCGACGCCGCACGAGATCCTCGTCGAGGTTCTTCGCCCTCTCGAGCATGCCGAGCAGCGCACGACGCTCGCGGCGCTTGAGATTTCGGAGCTTGCACGGCTCGCGGAGGCTGATGTCCCCCGCCGAGAGTGCGGCCGCGAGGCGGAGGACGTCGGTCGCGGTGTCGAGCGTCGCGGTCGCGCCATGCTCGATCAGGTAGGCGGCGAGGCGGATGCGATTCTCGACGAATGGGATGCGCCCCACCACGTCGCGAGCTCGGGCTCGCCGACGCGGGTGAGTGCGGCGTAGGCGTCGGAGGACAGCGCGAAGCCGTAGTACGCGATGTTCGACACCACGGTCGCGAGGCTCGCCGGTGACGCTGGCGACGTGCTCGGCGACGGCATCGCGATCCGATCGCGGCCGATCAGGATGCGCTGGCGGTGTGTCATCGGCTCGAGCATCGAGCGCATAGTAGAGCCATGGCGATGCGATACGCGCACCTCGTGTGCCTCGGCTATCTGATTCTCGGATGTGCGCAGCCGACCGTGAGGAATCCGCACCAGGCGACCCGGAGCCTTGACCCTGTCGCTCCCTCGAACAACGCTACGAAGATGCAAGCCGAAGCCGAGGTCCGAGCCGCCGCGATCGCGTGGGCCGAGGCGATCCAGCGTCGCGATGTCGAGGCAGCTGATCGCATCCTCGGCGCGGAGTACGCGCTGATGGCGCCCGGCCTCGGCGAGATGCCGCGCGCGAAATGGCTCGAGAGCCTGCCGATGTACGTCGTCCACAGCTACGAGCACACCGACGTCAGGGTCTACGTCTACGGCGAGACCGCCGTCATGCGCTCGCGCTACAAGCAACAGGCGACGGTGTTCGGCAAGGATCGCAGCGGCGAGATGCTCGTGACCGATGTCTGGGTCAAGCGTGATGGCCGGTGGCAGGTCGTCGCCCGCCACACGTC
>JACCYD010000116.1 GCA_013696695.1 Deltaproteobacteria bacterium
CTGCAAGGAATTCCACCAGCGCGAGGTCCGCGACAAGGCGCGCGCGGTGCTCGCGAAGCGTGGCATCGACGGGCTGATGGTGATCGGCGGCAACGGCTCGCTGACCGGCGCGCTCCATCTCGCAAACCCCGACGAGATCGGCAAGGGGTCGCCGCTCAGCGTCATCGGCTTGCCGGCCTCGATCGATAACGACCTCGGCTACACCAAGCTGTCGATCGGTGTCGACACCGCGATGAACACGATCGTCGAGGCATGCGACAAGATCGCGGACACCGCCACGGCCCACGATCGCACCTTCATCATCGAGGTGATGGGGCGCGATTGCGGCTATCTCGCGATGACGTCCGCGATCGCGGTCGGTGCGGATCTCGCGCTGTTCCCCGAGGCTGGCAAACCGCCGGAGAAGATCGTCGAGCAGATCGTCAACACCGTGCTGACGATCCGCAAAGGCACCCGCAAGCAGCGCCGGGTGTTGATCATCAAGGCCGAGGGTGTCGCCATCCCGGTCGAGCAGCTCAAGGTGATGGTCGACGACAAGCTGCGCGAGGCAGCGCCGGGCAGCGAGCCGGCGTCGATCGAGACGCGCGTGACGGTGCTCGGGCACGTGGTGCGCGGCGGTCGACCCTCGGCGATGGACCGCCTGCTGGGCAGCCGCCTGGCGAACGTCGCGGTCCGCGCGCTCCACTCGGGCGTCAGCCACAAGATGACGGCCTGGATGGCCACCGCCGACCTGCCAGAGGGCATGTGCACGCGATCGAAACACGATCCGTACGTCTCGCTGATCGACCTCGCCGCGGTGTTGACCGAGACCGAGAATCTGTTGTCGGGCAAGAGCCCGCTGTCTCGCTGGCGAGTCGGGGCGTTCGACGAGATCGGAGACGCACTCCTGCTGTAAGCTGCGGGCCGTGACGGGACCCTCGGATCCAGAGCAGACCGGGATGCCTGCACACATCCTCGAGCTCGTGATGCGCCAGCTCCCGGCCGTGTACTGGCTGGTCGATCACGATCTCCGCGTGGTGAGCACCGGCGGCGCGGTCGAGCTCCTGTTCGGTTACAAGCCCGATCGCTGGGTCGGCAGCACGCTCCACGAGGTGATGGCCACCGATGGGGCCGAACCGGAGAGCATCGCGCAGCATCAGCGTGCGCTCGCCGGCGAGACGTTCTCGTACCAGAGCGTGTACCTCGAGAAGCGCGTCGCAGTGACGATCGGTCCCGATTACCGCGACGGCAAGATCGTCGGCGTGATCGGCACGCTGGTGGATGTCACGGCGCAGAGTGCGCTCGAGACGCGAATGATCGACGCGCAGCGAGCCGAGAGTCTCGGCGTGCTCGCGGGTGGCCTTGCACACGATTTCAACAATCTGCTCGTCGCGATCATCGGCAACGCGGATCTCGGCCTGCGCGACACTCACCCGGGCGCGCCCGGCCGCGCCGCGCTCGAGAACATCCGCCAGGCGGGGCTGCGCGCAGCCGAGCTCACCGATCAGCTGCTGGCGTACGCCGGCAAGGGCGGCGTCTCCACCACGCGCGTCGCGCCGCTCGGGGTCGTCGAGGAGCTGCTGCGAATCTCCGCGCCCACGCTGCCGAACAACATCAAGATCATGCTCGACATCCCGTCGGAGCTGGCGATGCGCGGTGATGCGGCGCAGATCCGGCAGGTGGTCCTGAATCTGATCGGCAACGCGCGCGAAGCGCTCGAAACGCGCGGCGGCGCGATCACGGTGACCGGTGCGCTGGTTCGCCGCGGCGGCGCGCCCGACGTCGACGACGTGGTCACACCCACCGCTGGTAGCTATGTCGAGCTGGCGTTCACCGACGATGGACCGGGCATCGATCGCGAGACGCGGCGCCGGATCTTCGAGCCGTTCTTCACCACCAAGGCCACCGGCCACGGGCTCGGGCTCGCCGCGGTGCTCGGCATCGTGCGCTCGCACGGTGGCGGGATGCGGCTGGTGTCGGCGCCCGGCAAGGGTGCGCGGTTCGAGGTGCTATGGCCGGCCACGACCACGCCGGTCGGGCAGGCCATCGTGGCGGATCCCGACGCACGCACCGTGCTCGTGATCGACGACGAAGATCTGGTGCGCGACGTGGTCGCCCGCATGATCGAGGATCTCGGCTATGCCGCGGTGACGGCGGCAGATGGCCAGGCCGGGCTCGACATCATCGAGCGCCAGACCATCGATGCGGTGCTCGTCGATCTGACGATGCCGCGGATGAGCGGGGTGGATGTCATCGCGACCCTGCGCCGGACGCGCCCGACCCTGCCGATCGTGCTGTGCAGTGGGTACGACCGCGATCGCCGTGGCCCGGTGGACGTGGATGCCTATCTGCCGAAGCCGTTCCGGATCGAGGTTCTCGAGCAGGCGCTCGCCAAGCTCCTGCCTCCGAGATAACGAGGGGACCTTGCCGGCAAGGGCAAGGGCACGCTACAGCGTAGGCGCCTTCTCGACGTCGACGATCCGCGCGAACGCATCCGGCGAGCGCCGCAGCTCGAACGCCTTCGGATAGCGATCGGGCAGCAGCTGACCGAGCTCGCGTTCGCAGGCCCGCGACCACTCGCTGAACCAGCCGAGCTTGGTCGACGTCAGCAGGCACGCCTCGTACGACGTCTCCGCGAACTGTTGCAGCGGCTCGGCCCTCAAGGTGAGCTCGTCGCAGTACGCCTGCGAGGTCTCCTCGGCGTACGGTCCGGTGCGCTGGTCGACCGGGATCTCGGCGCGGAACAGCTGCACCGAGAAGTTCTGCGAGATCGCACCGAGGCGCGCGGCGGAGGCGATCGCGATCGCGCCGTCCTTGAGCGCGATGATCGACACGTACTCGTTCTTCATCGCAACACCGAGCTTGCTCTTGCCCTCGAACCACGCCAGAAACCGCTTGCGCGACTGGTCGGCGATCGCGGGCTGGCGCGTGCTGAACGTGAGGTTGGCGGGAATCTGCATCGCGAGGTACTGCTCGTACTGGCGCTCGACCTTGCCGAACTTCGCGAGCGCGTAGTGATAGAGCGCGCCGCGCGTGTCGCCCGTGATGCCGCCTCTCTCGTACTCCGCGGTCGCCGCGGTGAACGCCGCGAGCGCCGCCTTGACCTTGCGCTCGTCGCGCGGGATGACCTCGAGCTCGGCTTGCGTCGCATCGCCGCAGCGCTTGGGGATCCCGTCGGCCGCCACGCGCAATTGCCGACCCAGCGAGGCCACACGCGTCATCCTCATGCAGGTGCCGTCGATCGTCGCGACCGGGCACGCGGCCTGCCACAACGCCTGACCCAGCTTGGCCTGCGCGATCACGCGCCGATCGCCGCCGCCCACCGACCCCCATTGCACGAGGTAGGCGCGCAGGTGCGCCGCGAGCTTGTCGAGATCGCCTTGCTTCTCGTAGATGCTCGTCATGCTGAAGAACGCGGTGGCGGCCTCTGCAGGCTTGGTCTTGCCGAACATCTGGATGAACTGCCTGGTGTTCGCGAGCGCCTTGGCGTCGTCGCCGATGCCCTTGCGGAACTGCACGGCATCCGACAGCGCGGGGAACGCGTTGTCCTCGCCGGCGTACTTGGTGGCGTACTCCTCGAGCTTCTCGGCGGCTTCCTTGTAGAACGCGATCGAGGCGAGCGCGTTGCCGAGCCGCGCGACCGACTTCGCCGCCAACTTCGACTTCGGGAAGTGCTGCTGGAGCAGCAGGTACATGCCCTTTGCCGCGCTGATCGACTTGCCGAGCTCGAAGCACACGCCCGCGTTGTAGAGGATCTGATCGGCGTCGTCGGACAGCGGGTTCATGTTGTACGCCGCGACGTTCTTGTTGGCGCAGGCGACGTAGAGCTCGAGGTTGCCGCTCGCCTTGGCTTGCTTCTCGTGTTCCTCGCCCTGCTTGCGCAGCTGCTGGCGCTGGAGATCCTTGATCGTGATCTCTCCCTCGGGCCACAACGCGAGCACCTTCGGCGGGACCTTGTTCGCGAACGCGAACATGCCCTCGTAGTTCTTGAGCCGGTTGTAGCTATCGAGCACCAGCTGCAACGCCCACGGTGCCGTCTCGTGCGTCCCGTGCTGGAGCACGATCACCTCGAGCGCGGGGATCGCCTCGGCGAAGCGATCGAACCGTCGCAACAGATTCGCGCGATGGAACATGACATCTATCCGCTCGCTGTCGTTCGGATCTCGGACGTGTTTGAGATATCCGTCGAACGCGGCGAGGAGCTTGGTCTCGTTCTCCGGGAGCTGCTTTGGCAACGCGACCCTGTCGTACGCGGCTTCGTCGACCTTCTCCTGCCGGACGCGCGGATCGATCTGCAGCGACTTCATGCGTGCGAGCATCGCGGCATAGGCCGAGATCTGGATCAGCTTCGCGGGTAGCTTCCCCCGCTCGAGGACGTCGCTGAATGCGGTGGCCGTGGCCTCCCACTTCACGACGGCGAGCCGCGGATCCTTCTCGAGCTCGGCGAACACCCACGCGAGCTCGGCATGGAAGTACTGGGTCTCGGCGAAGTCGGGCGCTCCCTGAAACGCGCCGAGGTACGCCCGATACAGCCGCCCGGCGAGCCGCAGCTGCTCCGGGTTCCTGGTCTTGACGCCTTCCTGGTGATACGCGCGCGCGAGCTGTCCCGACATCTCGGCGGCCGCATCTCGACAGTCGACGAGCTCGGCTTTCGGCAGCACCGACTTGTCCTGGAGCGCGGCGTAGAGCTTCGTCAAGGCCTCGATCTCGGCGACGCGATCGTCACCGGTCGCCGACGGCAAGGTCATCATCGAGCGTGCGATCGAGTGCTCCCACAGGCACACGTTCTTGTGTTTCGGCTGCTGCGTCATCAGCTCGCGCAGCACGTAGATCGCCTTGTCGGACTTACCCTGATCGAGATAGTGGTCCGACAGCGACGACAGCATTGTTAGCCCGCTCGTGTTCCCGATGCCATCGCCCGCCGACACGCGCTTGAAGGTGAGCAGTGCCTTGTCGGCCTTGCCGATCTCGGCGTAGGCGCGCACGAAGTCCTTGCTCGCCGAACGGTGCAGCATCGCCTTGGTGGGATCGTTGCGAGTCCCCTGGATCACCTCGTTGAAGGCCTGCATCGCGTCCGCGAACTTGCCGAGGTTGTAAGCGACCCAGCCGAGCTTGTACTGCGCGAAGCGGTACACCGATGACTTCGGGAACTTGAGGACGAGCTTGTAGCGGGCCTCGGCATCGGCGAGCTGCCGTTGTTCGAAGAACGCCTCGGCAAATGCGAGGTGTGCTTCGGGGACAAACCGAGACGTCGGGTAGTTGCGCAGCAGCTTGTCGTACGCGACGCGCGCCTCCTTGAGGTACCCCGCGCTTTGCAGCGTATAAGCCATGTAGAACAGCGCGATATCGACCTTCGGCGCCGATACGAACAGCGGATTGTCGACGAACTTCTGATAGGTGCCGACGGTGTCGAGCAGCGCCTGCTTGGCCTTGGCCTTGTGATCGGCACTCTGCTTCGCGAGCGCGGCACGCCTGGTGACATCGCGTTCGCCGTCTCGCGCGATCTCGGCCTCGGCGCTCTTGAGGCGATGGAGCTGGTGCAACTTGGCGTAGATCTCGCCGAGCCGGAAGTAGTAGTCGGATTTCTCGACGACGTTGCTATCCGGGGTGTTGGGGATCAGCTCGTCCTTCAAGATCGTGATCTGCTCGGTGTGGATGGTGCCGAGCAGCGACTGGATCTGGAGGATCTGCGAGGACGTTGGCCCCTGCGGGGCCTCGCGTTTCGGCGGTGGCTTCGACCGCTCGGTCAACGCGGGCTTGACCTGCACCGTGGGTGAATGGGTGAACTTCTGCGCGGAGGCAGAGCCACCGAGCAGAGTCACCATGGCGGCCATGACAGGAATGCGCATAGGCCCCGGACAGGAAGCCCTGCGAGGCGGTTGCGCGGTAGTCCGGCGATTTACAACAGCGGACGCCGGAAATACCAAACCGTGACGAGCGATGACGCACTCGTGATCAGCGCGTCACTTGTTCGCTCGGCCTCGCTACTTCTTCGGGAGCTTCGCGGTCGCGCAGAGCTTCTTCGCCGTGGCGATCTGCTCGTCTCGGATCTTCGCGATCTTCTCGTAGTCCTTGTGCGCGTCATCGTTGTACAGCGAGCCACCGCAGTGGATGCGCTTGTCACCGGCGACGATGACGTAGCGGAACGCGTGGGCCGACTCGTAGTAGTGGCCGTTCTTCTGCGGCTCGCTCTTGATGATCTTCTCCATCACGCCCGACTTCTCGAGCAGCGCCGCGTATTCCTTCGGATCGGTGGGCATCGTCGGGGGATCGACGCTGTACTCGAACACGAACGACGCGTTGTCGACCGGGAAGCCGGAGTCGTTGACGCCGACGAAGTGGTCGAGCTTGCCGTGGCCGTGCTCCCAGCCCTTCGGGATGTTGTCGAAGTCGATGCCCGGATCGTCGATCAGCTGGCCGCTGCCACTGTTGCTGCCGGTGGCGACCGTGGCGTGCGTGTGGTCGCCGGAGCCGGAGCCCGAGCCGTGGGCCATGTCCGAGCCGGAGCCCGCAGGCGCCGAGCCAGTGCCCGCAGGTGCGGATCCGGAGCCCGTCGCCGAGCCCGCGGTGGGCGTGGTCGGCGAGCCGGAGCCCGGGTCGGGTTGGGTTTTCTTGCTGCCGCAGGCGCAGAGGGTGATCGCGATCAATGTCAGGTTCTTCATGGTCGTCCTCGTTCGACGTCGTCGAGTAATTGCACGAGGCGGTGGACACCGTCCTCGGGAAACGCGTTGTAGATGCTCGCACGCAATCCACCGACACTGCGATGGCCGCGGAGATTTGCGAGGCCGCGCTGTTCGGCGCGCGCCAGCAACGCCTCCTCGAGCTCCTTTGTGCCACGAAACGTCACGTTCATCAGCGACCGGCTCGCCGGCTCGGCATGGCCTCGCCACACCTTGCTGCTGTCGAGGAAGTCATAGAGCAGCTTCGCCTTGCGGGCGTTGCGCTCGCCCATCGCCGGCAGACCGCCCTGCGCCAGGATCCACGCGCAGACCTCGCCGATGATGTAGACGCCGAACGTGTTCGGCGTGTTGTGCATCGACTGCTCCTTCGCGTACGTACGGTATTGCGCGAGGGGAGGGAGGTCGGCGCGACCGCGCTCGATGAAGTCGCGCTTCGCGATCACCAGCGAGATGCCGCTCGGCCCGAGGTTCTTCTGCGCGCCGGCATAGATCAGGGCGTGGTTCGCGAGCACGAGTGGCCGGCTGAAGATGTCACTCGACGCATCGCACACCAGCGGTGCGGGCGCCGGCGGTGGCGTCTGCCACTCGGTGCCGTAGATCGTCTCGTTGCTGGTGTAATGGACGTAGCGTGGAGCTGCCGACCACTGGAACGTGGATGGAGTGGCGGTGAACGCCGGGTCGCCGGTGCACGCGACGTGGACCGCGCCACAGCGCTTCGCTTCCTCGATCGCCTTTGCCGACCACACGCCGGTGTGGCAGTAGTCGGCGGTGTCGCCAGCGCCTAAAAACGATCCGGGCACCATCGCGAAGTGGTGTGTGGCGCCGGCGGTCACGAACAGCACCGCGTAGCTGTCGTCGATGCCGCCGACCTCGCGCACCAGCCGCTCGGTGCGCTCGAGGACGCGGAGGAATTCCTTGCTGCGATGACTGTGCTCGAGGATGCCAACCCCGGAGCCATCGAGGTCCCAGAGGGCTGCCTGTGCGTTACGCAGCACTTCCTCGGGCAGCACCGCAGGTCCGGACGAGAAGTTCAGCCGCCTGTTTCTATCCACGGCGCCACTCAGAAATCAGCGACGCGCGGTGTCTTCCCAATAAAACACGGTGATCGCGATGCAGTGGAACGCCTCGTCCGACGACTGCGTGATCACGATGTCGGTGACCTTGAACTGCTGATGGTTGGTCATCCACGCGGTGACCTTCTCGCCGAGCTGTTCACGATCTGCCACCATCGTCGCCGAGAACACCTTCACGCCGTTGAACTTGACGTCCCGGCGTAACGTCAGTTGCCCCGACCTGTTCGATAGATTCGCAGACATCGAGGGCAACGTAGCCCAAAACACTGCAGCCGGAAAGGCTTGGTTGGGTTAGGGAGGAGCTACTCTTCGTCGTCGAGAGCGCGGTCGAGAGCGTTTGCGAGCTTCTCGGCTTCTTGCGGTGACATCGAGGTCGGCGTGAACGACTTTTCGGCGGTCTCGACGAGGGCAAGCATGCGGGCTTGCTCGACCGAGATCCCCGACGCGTCCGAGGTGATCCACTCGTCGAGCTCTTCTGTGAGTCGCTTCTTCGGCGCGCGAGCTTCCTCGCCCCGCGGTGCGAGGTTCGGCGCCGGCGCACCGTGGCGACGGTACGAGATCGAGCCGTACGCGTTCGACAGATCGCGCCGGAACTCGGTCATGTTCTGATAGCGCTTGCCGGGCTCTTTCATCATGGCGCGCAGGATCACGCCCTCGGCCATCTCGGTGATCTCGCGGTGAGGCGCGAACTCGCGCGGCGACGGCGGCTGCTGGTGGATGTGCATCGACAGCACCTCGCTCGACTGCGGTGCCTCGAACGGCGGCCGACCGCACAGCATGTCGAACAGGATGACGCCGAGCGAGTACACGTCCGCGCGGTGATCGACATCCTCGCCACGCGCCGCCTCGGGCGACATGTACTCGGGCGTCCCGAACACCGCGCCTTGCACGGTCTCCGCCATCAGCTCGTCCTGGATGAGGACCTTCGCGATGCCGAAGTCGAGCACCTTCACGAAGTCGTACGATTCCTCGCGCTCGGTGATCCAGGTGTGGTCCGGGGTCATGCGAACCAAGTCGCGTCGCCCGGGCTTCTTCATCAGCATGATGTTGTCGGGCTTGAGATCGCGGTGGATCACGCCCATGGCGTGCGCGGCTTCGAGCGCGAGCGCGATCTGGTTGGCGACGTTGAGCGCGCGGTGCAGCTCGACGGCGCCTTCCTTCTCGATCACATCCTCGAGGCTCTTGCCCTCGAGGTACTCCATCACGAAGTAGACCGGGCCATCCTGGAGGATTCCGAAGTCGGTGACGTCGACGATGTTCGCGTGGTTGATCGACGTCGCGGCGCGCGCCTCGCGGAGGAAGCGGTGAATCGCTTCCTGATAGCGCGCGAACTGCGGGTGCAGCACTTTCACCGCGACCTGCTTCTTGATGTAGATGTGCTCGCCCGCGTAGACGGTACCCATGCCGCCACGACCGAGGATCTTGTCGAGCCGGTAGTTACCGATCGACGTGCCGAGACGAGCGATGTCCTCTTCCTCGACCAGCACGGCCGAGTCGTGGAGACAGAACCGTTCGCCGTCCGGAAACCGCGTGTAGCAGCGAGGACAGACCTTCACGTAGCTAGTACCTCGCTTGCATGAACATGTTCATGAATCGCTGGTCGATCGGCGATGGCGCCTCTGCAGGACCGGCATCGCCGTCGGGGTCGATCGGCTTGAGGTTGAGGAACTTGAACTCGAGGCCGATATCGAACTTCCGGTTCGGCGAGAACTGGATCCGCGCGGTCGCGGGGATCGTGAACTGATTCGTGGTGTCGAAGTCGCGGATCTGGAGCTGCGCGAACAGCACCAGCGAGAGCTGCTGGATCGGATTGCTCGAGATACCCAGCGACGGCGCGAGGTCGGGCTTGGCGCCGTCCTCGGTGCAGTTGTTCTGGTCGGGGAACTTCACCCCGTCCGGCACGGCGAAGCACGACTCCAGATTCATCGTCGGATCGCCGGTGCCATTGCCGCGCTTGATCGAGTTGAAGTCGATGCTGACCAGCGTCTCGAGCGCGACGATCGCGACCTGCGGCGTGGCGGCGTAACGAAACGGGAAGCCGATGTCGACCGAGAACTGGGTGCCGGCACCGGATGCGAAGTTGGTGGGCACGCCGGTCGAACCTTCGTTGGCGCTCATGTCGTCGGTACCGACGAACGGCGGTTGGCCGTCGTCGAGATCCGACACGATGGCGGCGCGGTAGATCCGGGCCTGCAGGCGGATGTCGAACAGATCGTAGGCGAGGGCGCCCTCGAACCCGGCGCTGACGTTGAAGCCCTTGAAGTTGTAATCGCCGGCAAAGCCGCCGATCAGCGTGAAGTTGTCGGAGTAGCCGTACTTCGCGTCGAGCGACACGCCGAAGAACTCGAACGCTGTCTTGGCGGAAAGGTCGCTGCCGAGGCCGAGCCGTAGCTGCGTGATCTTCTGCGTCATCGTCAACGGGCGCTGGAGCTCGTTGATCGGATACGTCTTCATGGTGAACAGGCCACCTGCGGTGATCGCCGGTTGATCCTTCGGATCTTCGAGCTCGTCACCATCAGGTGGCTCGTCGGGATCGGCGCCATCCCCGCCATCCCCGCCATCCCCGCCACCCCCGTCGTCCTCTTCCTCGTCCTC
>JACCYD010001309.1 GCA_013696695.1 Deltaproteobacteria bacterium
CCGACACAACACGCGGCGGAGTTATCGGGGAGCACGGCCCCGGCGAAGCCATAGAACAGCGGATTGATCGCCACCAGCGCGGCGGCGATCAAGCCCGCGCGCTCGTCGAGGAGAAGCCGCCCGAGCACGTAGGCGATCGGAACCAGCGCGAGATGGTATCCAACGTGAAACCAGAGCAGTGCCGTGAGGCTCCCGCCGGTGAGCTTCCACACCAGCGCGCCGGGGATCACGACTCCGATCCGGGTGTTGCCGAACTCGGGGCTCAGGTAGCCGTCGCTCGCGATGCTGCGACACCCCTCGATGTACGCCACGTCGTCGCTGCCGTAAAACCCCGTAAAAAACAGGACGTCGAGGAACGTCGCGACCAACACCAGCCCGACGAGGATCCGGACGCTCCTGCGATCCAGGTGCTGACGGAGCCAACGAAACACCGCGGGAATCTACACCCTCGGTCTAGCGGGCGAGGTCGGCGAACCCGACCGATGCGGGATGGTGGTAGACGGGCGCGACGGCGTGATCGACGCAAACCATCCCGTCGCCACGCAGTGGTACGGCAAGGCGCTCCGAGGTGGTGTTCGATTCGAAATGCGGTGGAGCCACCCTCGTATCGTCATCTGTCGTGATAACCCATCGAGAGATGGAGACGGGCCCGCCGCCCTTCGAGCTCGCCCAGCTCGGACCGGCGATTCGCTGGTGGATGTGGATCGCGTTCGCGCTGCTCCTGATCATCGCGCGGTTCATGCCGAGCTCGCTGCCGCGGCGCACCGTCGGGGTTGTCGTCTGCGGCTCGATCGCGTTGGCCGGCGTCTGCCTGCACCGGTTCGTCACCACCCTCGACGCAAACCCGAGCATCGAGCGGAAGGGCACCTTTGATCCGCTGATCGCCGAGCTCGCACGAACGTACCAGCGCGAGCGACCGACGCTGCTGGTCATCGGATCGAGCCGTTCGACGCTCGGCCTGGATGGGGCCGCACTCGAACAGCAGCTCGACGCCAGACTTCGACGCGACGTGCAGGTGCTCCAGTTTTCCTCTCCCGGTCAGTACGCTCTCGAGCAGCTCTACACGACGCGAAAGCTCCTCGACCGCCTGCGGCCCGAGCGACTCACGGTCCTCGTCGAGCTCGGAACCGAGATCGACCTCGGCGTGCCGGACGCGCTGACCTCCACGAGACGTGGAATCGAGTTCTTCGACGCGCGCGTGTTCATGGTCAACCTACGGATGTGGCGTAGCGCGCGGGCCGGCAATGCGGATCACCCGGCCTATACCTATCGCCTGCTCCTGCGAGCGCTGGCACACACCGCGCAGCGCCATCTGGGCGTCGGTCTTCTGTTCGACATCGGACCACCGGCGCCGCCTGGCAGCGAGAAGGGCTTTGCGCCGAACAAGGCCGTGCCCCCAGCAAGCGTCATCCAAGACGTCCGCGATGCGCTCGCGAAGTCGGCGACAACGATCTCCCAGCCGAGTGACCAAGACGAGCTGGTCGCGATGGTGCGCACCGAGCTGGCCGAGGACCTGGCAGATCTCGTCCCCGAACGGGTCGAGCTGCTGTTCTTCTTTCCGCCGACCGCGGGTCCCCACATGCGAGCTGCCGCACCGCGTGCTTGTGCGGCCGTGGCGAAGCTCGGCGCTTGTCTCTACATGTCTGACGAGGAGGTGCGCACGCACTTGCCGGTCGACAGGTGGATGGACGTCGGCCACCTGTCGCCGTCAGGTGCCGCGAGCTTCACCGACTGGCTGGCCGCGCGCCTCGCAGAGAAGCTGGCTGACCGCTGATGGTCTTCACCGACGGCATCTTTCAGATCTTCTTCCTGTTTTGCTTTGGCGCGACCTGGACGTGCCCGACAGCACGCTCGCGCCAGCGCTTCATTCTGGTCGCCAGCTTCTTCTTCTATGGCTACTGGGACTATCGCTTCCTCGCGCTCCTGTTCGCGTCGATCCTCTCGGCGTGGGGCAGCGCGCGCCTCGGCCGCCGCTACCCGCTGTTCAAGCATCGGGTCATCGTCTGCACGGTCGTCTTTAACCTGCTGCTGCTCGGTTTCTTCAAGTACGCGGTCTTCGTCGGCGCGAACCTGGACGCCATCGCCAGCTACGTTGGTCTGACGCTGCATTTCCCCAGCATCGCGCTGCCCGTCGGCATCAGCTTCTTCACGTTCCACGCACTGAGCTTCGCGATCGACGTCTATCGCGGCCGCGTCGACGAGGACTACACGCTCGAAGACGTCGCTTTTTACATCACGTTCTTCCCGCAACTCGTCGCCGGACCGATCGTGCGCGCCAACGAGTTCATGCATCAGGTCGGGGTTCTGCACCGCTTCGACGCGAACGTGTTCTGGGCCGGGTTCCGCCTCTACTTGCTCGGGTTCGTCTACAAGGCGCTGCTCGGCGATCACCTCGCGCCGATCGTCGACGAGCTGTTTGAGGCCAAGACCATCGATACGCCCGGAGCCTGGCGCGGGATGCTCGCCTATTACGCGCAGATCTACTTCGACTTCGCCGGTTACTCCAACATGGCGATCGGCTGCGGGCTCATGCTCGGGTACCGGCTGCCGCAGAACTTCAACTTCCCGTACGCCGCGAAGAGCATCACGGAGTTCTGGCGCCGGTGGCACATCTCGTTGTCGTCGTGGCTGCGCGATTATCTCTACATCTCCCTCGGTGGGAATCGCCGCGGGCACGCCCGGATGTACGTGAATCTGCTGGTCACGATGTTGCTCGGCGGCCTCTGGCATGGCGCGACGTGGACGTTCGTGGCCTGGGGCGCCTTGCACGGCATCTATCTGGTCGCCAACAAGCTCTACGAGGAATGGCGCGGACGACGCGGCCCGACACCGCTCGCGCTGCGCCCGCTGGAAATAACCGGCGCGTGGCTTCTGACGCAGCTTCTGGTGCTGATCGCGTGGGTGCCGTTTCGCGCCCAGGATTTCGGCACTGCCGCCCAGATCCTCGACCGGATGTTCGTCCACTTCGAGTGGCCACGCGAGCTGCGCGTGCGCGACTGGCTGTGGACCCTGGTCTTCCTGGTCCCGCTCTGTGTCGACACCTGGCTCAAGCCACTGGCCAACACCGCGCCGCCTGTGGAGGAGGCGATGCAGCGACCCAGCGCACGACCCGGCTCGGGCCGTGCCGCGAGCGCCATCGTTCTTGCGATCGTCGGTGTGGTGGTGATCCTCGTCGCCCTCGCACTTCTCTATCCCCGCATCTCAAAACCGTTCATCTATTTTCAGTTCTGATGCTCCGAGTTACGTTGTCGATGCCGTGAGCCACGAAATCAAATGACCGACGGACCGTTGATCTCCGGACTCGAAATCGAGCTCCTCGAGTCGGCTCGCCAACGCGCGACCGGCGCCGGCGAGGTGTTGATCTACATCCATCCCGACACCGGCAACGGCGCCAGCC
>JACCYD010001321.1 GCA_013696695.1 Deltaproteobacteria bacterium
GCCGAGCCCGTCGAGCGCGGGGAGCTCGTGATGCAGACGGTCGAGCTCCGCGCTGGAGGTGCAGCCCGAGACACCGAGCCAGCGAATCGGCAGACCGCGAACGAGATCGAGCGTGGCCTCGACGGTCGATTGCCTGTTGCCTTGGTCGGCGTTCCAGGCCGGGCGGGTGTCGAACACGCGCAAGGCGAACAGCTCCGGCTGGGCGAGCAGGGTGCGCAACGCACGCAGTGCGCGTTGCGGAAAGCGGCCGGTCCAGTCGCGTGGTTCGACGACGACGGACTCGACACTGCCGTGCCGCCAGCCGAGCCGCACGACGTACGTCTTGTCGAGCGCCTTGACGAGCCGGCTCCGTGCCTTGCGCTGGAGATCCCACGCCGTGTGCGCCGCCGTCGAATCGCCGCGCTCGCCAGCCAGCGAGAGCTGGATCAGCTGACCGCGCTGTCGATCCCCCGGGCCACCACGTTCGAGCACCGCATCGGCGTGCACCGCGCGAAGGTCGGCATCCTCCGGCTGGTTCCGGATCGCCTCCTCGAGATCCTCGACAGACGCCACGTCAGCCGCACGCTCGGGCAACGCCGATCACGAGCGCGGCAGCCAGCGCGGCGAGCACGACGTAGATCCACCGTGGCATGCCGGTCGATAGCATCAGCGCGCGGCGCATCGACTCCGCATCGGCGAACCGATCGTCGGGGTTCTTCGCCATCGCCTTCGCGATCGCGTCGGAGACCTGCTTCGGGCAATCGGGCCGGTAGGCCGTGACTGGCAGCGCGACCGTCTTGAGGTGCGCGCTCATCATCTGCAGAGCGCTCTTGCCGGAGAACGGCAGACGGTTCGACAGCATCTCGTAGAGCACGCAGCCGAGCGCGTACAGATCCGCGCGGCCGTCGAGCTCGCGCCCCGCGGTGATCTGTTCCGGCGCCATGTACGCCGGCGTGCCGACCACCTCCCCGGTGATCGAGACGTTCGGCGCTTTCGGATCGCTGATCAGCTTTGCGAAGCCGAAGTCGACGATCACCGCCTTGCCGTTCTCGACGAAGATGTTGCCGGGCTTGAGGTCGCGGTGGACGACGCCTTGGCGGTGCGCCGCGCCGACACCGAGCAGCACGTCGGAGATCAGCGTGATCGCCTCGGCAACCGACAGCCGTTGCCGCATCACCTTCGACAGCGTCACCCCCTCGAGTAGATCCATCACGATGTACGGTCGTCGATCGGAGGTCTGCTGCAGGTCGAATACCTCGACGCAGTTCGGATGCGCGATCTTCGACGCGGCGCGCGCCTCGATCACGACGCGCTGGCTATCGGCGTGTTCGATCGGATGTGCGAGCAATTTGATCGCGACGATCGTGCCCGTCGTCGCGTGGGCCGCGCGATACACGGTCCCGAACGCACCACCACCGAGCTTGGTGAGGATGCGGTAGTCGCCGATCTGCCGCCCGAGCAGATCCTGCGCAGAGACACGCAGCAGCCGCACGCCCTGCGCACCGCCCACGCACTTCGGGCAGGCGCCCGCTGCCTCGGCCACCTGACCACAGCCAGGGCAGTACCAGCTCGCCGTGCTCGCCATCGTCACGGCTTCGGCGAGAGCGGTTCCTTCGGGGACAGGTCGAGGTTCTGCATCGCATCCTCGAGCCCGACCTTCTTCTCGGTGCGCTTGGTCTGCAGCTCGACCAGATCGCGACCGAGCTTGTCGCCGTCCTTGCTGAACTGCTCGAGGCGATCCGACAGCTTCTTGCGCAGCTGGTTCGCGGCGGGATCGCGCTTGATCGCCTCGAGGTTCTGGCGCGTCTCGTTCGCGCGCTGGTCGAGCTCCTGCCGCGTGCGCGTCTTGCCCTCGATCTCGGTGTCGATCTTCGCCACCTCCTGGCGCAGCTTCACGATCGGCGCGAGCTTGTCGCGGATCGCGCGGTCGAGGTTGCCCTGCGCGAGGATGCCCTCGAACAGCACGAGCGCGCGCGAATCCCAGATCGACAGCGTGCTGCGCGACGGCGTCTGCTCGATGACCTCGAGCTTGGTCTCGATGGCCTTGGCGGCGAGCTTGATCGGGATGAGATATGCATCCGGCAGATCCTCGGCACCGGTCGGGCGAGGCATCAGCGCGTAGCTACCGCCCGCCTTGGCGTGACGGACGTAGACCGTGATGTCCTCCGTGCGTGCGATCTGGGTCTTGATCTCCCACGTCGTCTGCCTGCGACCGAACTGCTCGATCTCGATCACGCCGCGCACGATCTTGACCAGCCGGATCTCGTCGCTGCGATACTGCGCGCGCGAGCTGACGAGCAGCCCCGATTCGACGGCAAACGGGATCGTCACCGCCACGTTCGCGCTCACCGGCTCGCTGATGCCTTCGCCGACGAAGCTGCCGCCCGAGTAGATCGAGATCGGGCCGGACTCGAGCGCGAACGGCGTCGAGTTCTTGAACCGGATCACCCGATACGGATTCGCCTCGTACCCCGAGCCGGCGCCGCCCGGACGAAACAGGAACGTCTCCTCGCCTTCGACCTGCTGGTTGATGATCGCGACCATCGTCGACGTGCCGTCGGGCACCGTCAGCTTGTCGTCGAGATCGTAGCGAGTGAGGCCGCTGATCATCGACGACTTGGTGTTCGCCTGCATCGACGTCGACAGCGCGACCGCATCGACGGCCGACGGCTCGTCGCGATCCTCGGCGGAGATCTCGTCGACCTTCTTGGTCTCGACGCTGCGGGTCGACGGTGCCGGCGCGCGCGTCACCGGGGTCGGCTTGTTCGCCGGCGCGCCGCGACCCGAGCCACCTCCCCACGAATCCTTCGCGGCGTCGGTCTTCGGCGCCGGTTGCACCATCGGCGGTGGAGGCGGCGCAGGCGCCGCGTCGGGCTGCGCGTAGCCGGCCTCGCCGACCGACACGGTCGCGCGGCGACTGGAACCGATCGCCGACAGATCGGCGCGGATCACGTCTCGCGGCGTGTGGAGATCGTAGCGGAACGCGATCGGCGCGCCCGAGGTCAGCGCGAGCTTGATGTTCCGCCAGTCCTCGCCGGTGGTGTTATCGACGACAGCCCAGCCTTGGAGCAGCGCCGCGCCCTTGCCCTTCTCGGGAAGCACGATGCGATACGTCGGCTTCCACATCGGTGCACCGACGACGTAGCTGACGACGAGATCGTGCGAGTGCTGTCCCGACAACCGGATCGTGACGTCGACCTGCTGGAACATGCCTTCGCCGGCCGTCGCGTCGAGGCTGCGCTGGAACTGCAGCGCGATGTCGCCGTTGTGCAGCGTGATGCCGGCGACCTGCGAGAGCCGCACGACCGACATCCGCGAGCTCTTGATCAGCGTGACCTTGTAGTCGCGCTCGATACGCTGCTCCTTGTCCGGGCCGGGCTCGGGCACGATCGCTTCGACGATCAGGATGCGGCCGTCGATCGCCTCGCCGTCTTTGGTTCGCAGCGTGACCTCGGTGCCGCGCAGCTTGTCGAGCACCTCGGCGAGACTGCCGCTGCCCGGACCGAGGGTCGCGTTGGCCGCGTTTGCCCACGCGCGAGGGTCGAGCGGCATCGAGATCGATACCGCGCGACCGCCGGCCTTCTCGACGACGGTCAGGCTCTTGAGCAAGTCGTTGACCTGATCCTTGCGCACGCGAATCGTCAGGTTGTCGCCGGTCACGCGACCTCCGCGCTCGAAGTACCCGACACCGTTGCGGTAGAGCACGACCTTCGACAGCTGCAGCGCGCCGCCGGTGGTGGAGTACGGCGTGCGAGCACCGCCGCACGCTGCCAAGGCGGCAGCGGCGAGTACGAGGCGGAGACTGGACCGAGCGAACGTGGGCATCGCGGCCGATGCTACCCCGTAACGCTCCGGCGAGAGGTTGCGGGCTACCCGTTCAGCGTCGCTTCGATCGTGCGGAGCTCCACCGGCTTGACCAGATGGTGCGCGAAGCCGGCATCTCGCGTCCGCGCGCGGTCGCAGTCGCGACCATATCCGGTGAGCGCGATCAGGCGCAGCTCGGAGAGTCCGGGCAACGCACGGAGTCGCGCCGCCAGCTCGTAGCCATCGATCTCGGGGAGCCCGATGTCGAGGAACGCGATGTCAGGCACGAGCTCGGCGGCAAGCTCGAGCGCGTGCATCGGATGATGCGCGACGTGGACGTCGTAGCCTCGCATCTCGAGCACCGCGGCGAGAAGGTCCGCAGCATCAGCATTGTCATCGACGATGAGGATCCGCGTCGGTTCCATCCAGTTCACCCCGAACGAAGCGTGGTCATGGACGATCGATTCCGCTAGCACTTTCGACGCAGCAAAACTCCGAGGCGGGAGCAGATCAGAGTTTCCGGGGCGCGCTCGCGCGTGGTATCGATGGTCCGCCCGATCGATGGAGAGGTCGAGGTGATCGCCGGTGCCGACTCCACGCGAGTGAAGTCGTCACGGGAGGAAAGTCCGAGCTTCGAAGGGCAGGGTGCTGG
>JACCYD010001340.1 GCA_013696695.1 Deltaproteobacteria bacterium
TCCGAGCCCGCCGACGGCCAACGAATGCAGCGGGAAGAACGACGTCGAAGCCACCGGCTGCAAGCGGTTCGCGTCCTCTGCCACGAACTGCCGCGGCGGCGTCAGGTGCGCCTTGATCCCGGTGTCGTCGAAGGCGATGCCCTCGAAATGATCGCCCAGCAGATACCGATGCTGATCGGGATCGGTGCGGCGGACCTCCTCGAACGGACCATCGGGCATCGGGTAGCGGTCACCGGCGTTGCCGACGTCGAGCATGCGCACCGCGCGCCCGGCTTCGATCAGCGGCATCGCCGCGTTCACCGCGCTGGCACCGGATCCGACGATGATCACGTCGGCGTCAGCCACGGCGTTTCACCACGGCCGAGAGAGCAAGCCCGGCGGCAACCTCGAACGCCGTCCGCACGCCCGCAACGCCGAGACGGACGGCAAGTTGCGGCAGGCCGACCGCGCGAGGCTCGGTCTTGGTGACGAGCTCTGGCGTGGTCTCGACGATCGCCGTCATCACCAGCAGCTTCTTGCGCAGCAGGGAACCCGACTTCGTGAGTCCGGCCGCCGCATCGAGCAGCGATACCGACCACGGGTGTTGCCGCGCGTACGCGACGACCACGTCATCGCCTTGCACTGCGGAGAGAGCGTGATTCGCAGCGCAATACCGCTCGACGAGCACCTCCGACGGAGCCTCGCCCACGAGGTAGCGCCCGAACACGCGGGCCTCGGTGCGCAAGTCGGTGTCGGTCATGGATGGATGCGGGTAATTACCACATCCTCAAGGAGCCACGACGAGCTGGAAGATCTTGCCGGTGGCGTCGGTCGCATAGAGCTCGCCGGCGGCCTCGTGGATGCTCGTGAGGTTGGCCGGGTAGCTGCCCGGGAGGTCGAACACCGTGAGCGTGTCGTCGTCCTCGAGCCTCGCCATCGCGAGGCCGCCCTTGTAGTGATCGGTGTAGAAGTGCCAGCCCTGGAGGTCGGGAAACCGACTGCCGCGGTAGACCTGGCCGGCGATGATCGAGTACCAGCCGGAGAAGCGCGGACGCTCGTCCTTGGGTAACACCTGTGAAGTAGAGCAGTCGCCCTCGTAGCACAGGCTGCCTTCCCAGAACTTCCAGCCGAGGTTCGCGCCCGGTTGCTGGCTCGGTCGGAGCACGTTGAGCTCCTCGAATTGCTTCTGGCCGACATCGCCGATCCAGATATCGCCGGTCATCCGATCGAACGACCACCGCCACGGGTTGCGGAGGCCGCGGATCCAGATCTCGGGCCGCCCACCGCCAGCGGCGTACGGGTTATCGAGAGGGATGCCGTACTCGAGACCGGGCGCGGGATGGTCGATGTCGAGACGCAGGATCTTGCCGAGCAGGGCTCGGGTGTTCGGAAGCGCGTCCTCGAGCGCCTGCGGGTTATTGGGGTTGCCGCTGCCACCATCTCCCGTGCCCAGGTAGAGGTAGCCGTCGGCACCGAACTCGATCATGCCGCCGTTGTGATTGCTGGCGAGGTCCGGGATCGAGAGTATTTCGATGCACGTTCCTCGGGCGCGGTTGGGATCGGTCGCGCTGACCGTGCAGCGAGAGACCACGTCGCGTTGCTCGTTCAACGGATCGCCGGAGTTGTGCGCCGTATAGGAGACGAAGAACACACCGGTGGTGGCGTACTGAGGGTGAAACGCCAGGCCGAGCAGGCCCAGCTCGCCGGCGTCGGTGAGCACGGGGCCGTTGACGTCGGCAGACAGATCGAGGAACGGCTCGTCGAGGAGGAGGCCGTTCTCGATCACGCGGATCTGGCCGTATCGCTCGACGACGAACAGGCGACCGTCGTTCGGCGGTGAGGTGACGAGGACCGCCAAGCTGGGGACCAGGGCGACCAGCGTCATCTCGACATTCATCCCGAACGTCGGCGGAGGCGCGTCGGTCTCCACGACCGGCGGGGTCGGAATCGGGAGCTGGTTGTCGCCGCACGCCGAGAGCGAAGCGACGAGGGCGAGTCCGACGACCTTCACATCTCGAGTGTACCGCCGGCGGGCGGATCTCCGTCACAAACGTGGGAGACCGCACGATCTGGCCCGGTTGGCTGGTTTTCGGGGCGCGTGTTAGGTTGCGCCGGAGTCCTGCATGGCCGCGTCACCCATCTCTGTTTTCTTCGTCGAGATCAACGAGGCGGATCGCCACTTTCTCGACAAGTTCATCGCCGCCGGGAAGCTGCCGACGCTCGCGCGCATGAAGGCTGAAGGCGCGTTCGTGACCACCACGATCCCCGGCTGGGAATTCAAGGACGAGCGCTCGTTTCGCGAGATCATGCCGTGGATGATCTGGCCCACGCTCTACACGGGCATCCCGGCGCGCGATCACGGCATCGTCGCGTTCGGCCAGGACACCAGCGCGCTCGCCGGCAAGTGCATCTGGGACGTGCTCGACAAGCACGGCATCTCGACCGGCGTGCTCGGCAGCTTGCTGTCGTATCCGCCGCGCAACCACGGCAACGCCGCGTTCTATATTCCCGAGAGCCTCGCCGACGATGCCGAGTGTTTCCCGCCCGAGGCGCGTCCCCTCCAGGAGTTCTGTGTCGCCTCGAGCCGTGGTTACTCCGAGGACCTCGCTCGACAGGCGATCGAAGGTCTCGCGCAGCTCGCGCGCACGCCGCGCTGTGGCGTCCGGCTGAGCACGCTGGCTCGCGTCGTCGGTCAGATCCCGATGGAGAAGGTGCTCGGCAAGACGCACGAGCCCGAGCGCGCGATGCTGCTCAGCTACCTGGTGTTCGACGCGTACAAGCACCTCGTCAAGAAGTACCGGCCGCGGTTCGCGTCGATCCACATGAACCACGTCGCGTACATGCAACATCGCTACTGGCGAGCCGCGGAGCCCGAGCGCTTCCCGAGCGACCTGAGCGAGACCGACGCGCGATTCTTCTCGGGGCCGAGCGAGCGCGACGCGTACGAGCGCAAGCTCAGCCACCGGATCGAAGCCGCGTTCGTGTACACCGACCAGCAGCTCGCCGAGCTGATCGAGCTCGCCGATGACAACACCGTGATCGCCATCGGGACGGGCCTTGGCCAGGCGCCGGTAGATCCGGTCACCGGCATCCACAACCCGGTGGTCCGGTTGACGCGCGAGCGTGAGTTCTTCGACCGCGTCGGGCTCGGGGACTACCGCGTGCTTCACCAGATGAACCCGGACCTCACGATCACGTTCCCCGACGACGCGGCCGCAGAGCGAGCCGAGGCGATCGTGTCGGGCTTCTACGTCACCAAAGGTCGGCCGCTGTTCGACGTGATGCGCTCGCGTCACCAGCTGTTCTGCGAGTTCATCATGCCGCGCGGACTGTTCGGTAAGACCACCGACGTGTTCATCCGGCACACCGAGCGACAGGAGCTGGCGTTCCCGTTCGCGGATCACGTGTCGCAGCATCCGACGAACGATCAGAGCACCGCGCAGCACCGCGATGCGGGCTGGCTCCTGCTGTGGAGCAAAGGCCGCCAGGTCCGCGCGTTGCGTGACGATCTCGACGTGACCGAAGTGGCACCGGCGCTCCTCGATCTCTACGGGATCGCGCCGCAGCCCTGGCAGTCGATGGAATCGCCAGCGTTCTCGCTCGGCTAGGTGCAATTGCCACCGTTAGCCACTCCCTTGCCAAGTGCGGGAGTCGCTTGTAGTGTCGCGACGGATGGATCATCGACAGATCACCTGGGTGGTGATCGCCGCCTACAACGAGGCGGCGATGATCGGTCGCGTGGTCTCCGGCGTTCTCGATGACGGCTGGAAGGTCGCGGTCGTCGACGACGGCTCTCGCGATGATACCGCGGCCAACGCCGCCGCCGCGGGCGCCGTGGTGTTGCGGCACGTGGTCAACCTCGGCCAGGGCGCCGCGCTGCAGACCGGCATCGAGTTCGCGCTCGGCCGCGGTGCCGAGCGCATCGTCACGTTCGACGCCGACGGCCAGCATCGGGTCGAGGATCTCCCGGCGATGGTCGCGGCGCTCGACGATGCCGACGTCGCGCTCGGCTCGCGCCATCTCGGTGGCACCGAAGGTGCGAGCTCGGGTCGCAAGATCTTCCTGCGCGCGGCAACCGCCATGTCGAACAAGATGTCGGGCGTCAAGCTGACCGACGCGCACTGCGGCTTCCGCGCGTTTCGCGCCACGATCGCACCGAAGCTCCGGATGCGGCAGGAGCGCATGGCGCACGCGTCCGAGCTGCTCGGGTTGATCGGCAAGAGCGGCGCGCGCATCGTCGAGGTGCCGGTGACGATCCGCTACACCGACTACTCGAAGCAAAAGGGTCAGAGCCCGCTGCAAGCGATCCGGATCATGTTCGATCACGCGTTCCGCCGATGATCGCCCGCATCGTCTTCCTCGCCGCGCTCGTCGCGATCGGGTACCTCGGCTTCGTCCGCCGCAACCGCTTGCCCGTGAACATCATGCTGTTGTTCGTGGTCCTCGGGCTCGCGGCTGTCGCGGTGATCTTTCCCGAGGAGATGGATCCGATCGCGCAGTACATGGGCGTGACCGCCGGCGTGGACATGATCGTCTACCTCGTGCAGGTCGGGCTGCTGTTCGTGTCGCTCCACTTCTATACGAAGTTCGTCGATCACCAGCGCCAGATCGCCGTGCTCGTCCGCGAGATGGCGATCTTGAAAGCCGAGCTCGATCAATCGCGCCGCGGCACCGCGTCGCCACCGCCGGTGCTACAGCCGCACGCCGACCAGCGAGCGCGCGACGCGGCGGAGTAGCAACGCCGAGAACACGAGCGCGATCGCCGTCGCGATGGCCGCACCCATCAGCCCGTAGTGCGGGACCATCAACAGGTTCAGCACGACGTTCGCGGCGACCGATAGCAGGATGTAGATCGTGTGCCAGCCGGGCTTGCCGCCCATCAGCAGCACCTGGTTGAAGGGCATCCACGGCGACGACAGCGCGAGCCCGAGCATCAGCATCGCGAACGGCAACGCGCCAGCCGAGAACGCGGCATCGCCGGTGATCCACGGGATCACGAACGGGAACATCGCAGCGGCGAGCCCGCACACCGCGACCATGCCAGGCACGAACCAGCGGCGTGACCGGCGGGCGAGGGCCTCGACATCGGCGGTGCGGTTGGCGGCGAGATCGGCCGCGATCGTCGGGTTGACGTTGACCTGGAGCGCGGTGGCGAGCTGGCTGACACCCTCGGCGAGGCTCGCAGCCATGCTGTAGATGCCGACCTGGGAGTCCGACATCGCGGCGCCGAGGATCCAGATATCGAGGCGCGAGTTGAGCTCGAACAGCAGCGTCGCGCCGGCGCCGCGAATGCCGAAGCGCAGGTGCTCGACCAGCCACGGTTGCCACCCGGCGGCGCGTGAGAACTTCACGGTGAGCAGCACCTCGACGATCAGCACGAGGAGCAACGTGCCTTCGGTGATCGTCCAGATGATCGGGAGCTGGGTCGCGTCGAGGCGGAGCGCGCCCGCGATCCCGAGCGAGACGCCGATCATCGCGTAGCGCAGCGTCGAGTACACCGCGAACGCGCGCATCCGGCCGAGCCCGTTGACGACGGAGATCAGCAACTTGTTGACGACGAAGCAGGCGAGGCCGGGCGCGGCGTAGAGGATGCCTTCCGCGACGACCTCGCTGTCGAGCCAGCCGCCGATCGCGTGGCGACCGAAGATCATCGTCACCGTGACGATGGCGGCGAGCACGGTCGCAGGCAGCAACGCGCCGACGACGATCGCGGCGACGCGCGCTTGATCGGTGGGCTCCTGCGCGATCGCGCGCAGCGCCGACAGATTGAGACCGATCGAGCCCAGGCTGGCGAGCACGAAGTACGCGGTCGTGACCTGGTTGAACACGCCGAGCGCGGCAGTGCCCCACCAGCGTCCGATCGCAAAGTTGAGGCCGAGCCCGACGACTCCGAGCACGACCACCGGCGCCAGGTTCCACGCCATGCCGGTGCGCAACTTGCGCCCGGCTTCGGCCCTGCGTGCCGCATCCGCGCTCGCGTGGTCGTCAGCGTCCAACCCGCGCAACCTAGCATCGGCGGATCGTCCGGGTCGATCCACGGGCGGCAACTCTGCGTGGGACTCAGGCCGTGCTGCCGAAGGCGTGCGCGAGATCGATCAGGGGCGTCGCGTCGGTCGCCGGAACGCTCGCAGCGACCTCACCCTATCAGAGGCCGGACGACGTCACCCAGCGCCGCGGTCATGTACGAAGCCGACGAGTGCAGCGGACGCCGTGCCCTCCGCGACGTCTGCGGTTTCCCCCACGCGATCGAAGAGCGTCGGAGGCAAGCCCGAGGCGGTCTCGGGGTTGACCCGCCGGTAGAAGCTGCCGTTGACCTGGTTCGCCACCTTGAGCCAGTGCGTGTACGCGTCGAACAGCTCGCCATCGACCTGCCCCGGATCCTGGAAGAACTCCGCGAGCGGCTTCTGCGAGGTCATGCCGGCGATGTCGTAGGTGGCGCGACCGAGCACCTTGACCGGCGTGTGATGGAACAGCGCCGATGGACCGACCGTGCTGTTCATCGTGACGACGCCACGCGCGTGCTTGAGCAGCGTGGGGAGATGGGTGTCGTGGATGTAGACCACCCGATCGCCGAGGCCGTGCTGCGCGGCCAGCTGGCGCAGCAGCCCCTTGTAATCGCGGAACGGCATGTCGTGCGGGTGATGCTTGACGACAAGCATCGAATCCGCCGGGGCCGCTGCAGCGAACGTCGCAACGACATGCTCGATCATCGCGGGCATCGACGGGAAGTCGGAGTGCTGGAGCTGCGCGTCGCAGTAAACTTGAAGCGGCAGCACGAAGTACTTGCCGTCGTTGCGCGCGATCACACCGTCGACGACGCCACGCTCGGTGATCCGATAGCGGAGCTTGCGGAACGCGCCACGCGTGTAACAGAACGCGCCGTAGAACGCGTCGGTGCGGCGGTGGTGGACGTAGCGCGGGTAGCGGAACCAGCCGAACGTCTTGCCGACCGACGCCAGGATCGTCCACGTCGTGTGCTGCCAGAACGTGTTCCCGACCGGCGTGACGGGATCTGGCTCGGGCAGCATCGGCGCGCGCGTTCGATAGTGCTCGGGGTCGCGTGGCAGCTCGGAGTTGCCGTTGACGCCGTTGCGCTCGCACGTCACGAAGTCGGGACGCAGATAGCCCTCCTCGAACACCCAGATCGCGATCCCGAGCTCGCGCGCGAGCTTGGTGGCGGCGAGATGGATCGGGCGCTGGTCACCGAACAGGAACACCGCGTCGATCTGCTCCTCGACCATGATCTCTCGCAGCCGCTCGGGCCACTTGTCCATCGAGTCGCGAAACGAGATCACGTCGGGCCCGCGATAGAACATCGAGTCGGCGACGTTGAAGTTGACCTTGGTAACCGACGTGCCACCGCGCTTCAGATCCTTCGCGAGCCGCGCGAAGAACGGACCGTTCGGCCCCTGCAACAGCAACGCGCGCCGGCATCCGAGTCGCGGGCGGGGATCCAGATTCTCGATGTTCGAGGGCCTTCGTGGGCCACCGTTACCTCGCATCTAGAAGCACCATAACCCATCCTCCGGGCGACCGTGGAGTTCCCGCCTCGTGCTAGTGATCTGGGCCATCGTGCTCTCGGTGATCCTCCCGATCCGCGCCGAAGCCGGAACGTCGTATCTCGTCGAGAGACTCGCCGCATGTCTGCGCCGCTTCGAGAGATTTGAGGGAGTCGAGTGCATCGTCGTGGACAGCGCGAGCGCGCCGCCTTTTACCACACGGATCCGAACGCTGTGCGATCGCCCACGGGTCACTCGCGTCGAGGATCCGGCGCCCCTGTACCCGTTTGCCCCGGGCGTCGCGCGCAACCTGGGAGCGCAGGCCGCGCGTGGCGACTACTTGCTGTTCTACGACGTCGACCTCGTCTCCGACGACGCTTTCATCCCGCAGCTCGAGCGCTGGTGCGCGGCGAATCAGGACCCGTGCGCGTTCCTGATGGTCCCGTGCCTGTACGTGACACGCGCGGCGACGCAGCGGCTGTCGCCGGACCACGTCGACCTCGCGCCTTACCTCGCGTCATACCTCGCCGGAGAGAACCACCTGATCGACAACATCGCGGTCAGCACGTCCACCATCGTGGTGTCTCGTAGTCATTTCGTCCGCCTGGGAGGCAATCGACCCGACTACCAGGGCCACGGCTGCGAGGACTTCGATCTGTTACACCGCCTCGCATCCTATCGGCCTGAGGGCGCCAAGCCGGCGGACTACTACGTCGACGAGCGCACCCGGTTCCCGGCCGACTACCACGGCTTTCGCGCGTACCTCGCGCGCTATTCGTTGCCGCATCTGTTCGGCGGCCCGCTCACGGCCCACCTGTGGCACGCGCGACCGATCGTGCGGAAGTACTTCCGGCAGCGCCAGCGCAACGAAGCGCTGCTGCAGGACAACATGCGCGCCCACGATGCCGGTCGCGCGATCCAGCAGACGCTGACGAGCCGCATCGACGCGCCCGCGCTCGCCGCGCTGCCCGCGCCGTGGGTGACCGCGAAGCCGTCGCCGCCACCGATGCGCGACTACCTCCGCGACCTGCTCGCGAGTGCGGGTCGCGATCCGACCGTCGACATCGGCCTCGTGCGCTGGAAGCCCGGCGTCGCGAAGCTGCAAGGCACGCGGCGCGGCAAGCTCAAGAAGCTGATCACGCGTCCGCGTCAGTTCTTCGAGGATGCGAAGCACCCGGCGCTCCGCCGCCTCGCGCGGCTGCTGCGGCCCTGACCCTTCGCACCACGGTCGCCGGAATCACATGATCGTCAGGCCGACGGCGGTGCAGACCTCGCGCACGCGATGCGCGTAGGTG
>JACCYD010001375.1 GCA_013696695.1 Deltaproteobacteria bacterium
GATTCAGGGAGAGAACGCGGCGAAACGTACGGTCGATCCGTCCACGAAGGCTGCGATCGAGATCATTCAGCGGCACAAGCTGCAGGCTCAGTCGATCAAGTAACTTAGCCGCGCAGTCGCGCGATCCAGGCGGCAAGCTCCGCCGGGATCGCGCTCTCGTAGCGAACCTTCGCGCCCGTCGCCGGGTGCGTGAATCCGAGCACCGCGGCATGCAAGGCGAGCCGCGGTGGCTTCGGCGTGAACAGCCGGCTGCGCTCTCCGCCGTGCTGGGGATCGCCCGCGATCGGATTTCCCAGACCGGCGAGATGGATGCGGATCTGGTGGGTGCGCCCGGTCTCGAGGCGGACTCCGAGGAGCGTCGCGTTCGCGAGCGCCTCGAGGGGCTCGACGTGGGTGATCGCGCGCCGGCCATCGATCTCGCGATCGATCGTCTGCGCGGCGACCTCGCCGACGGCGACCGCGCGGTATTCGCGATCGATCGCATGCGCGACGAAGGCGTCACCGAGGATCTTGTTGGCGTCGCGCGTACGCGCGAACACCAGCAGGCCGCTGGTCGGCAGATCGATGCGATGGACGAGGTAGACCTCGCCGTAGCTGCGCTGGAGCTGGTCGAGCAGGTCGCCGCGATCGCTCTCGGGCGTCGGCGCGGTGACCAGGCCGGCAGGCTTGTCGGCGACGATCACGTGATCGTCGACGTGCACGATCACGGGTGCGAGCGGCGGCTCCGTGCGCGCTTCGCTGCCGAGGTTGACCTCGATCTGCTGCTTCGGCTTGACCGTCCGGCCGGCCACCTTGACCCGCGCGCGATCGACGAACACACCGCCGGCATCGATCACCGCGCGCGCCTTGCGACGCGATAGCCCGGCGACGTGTTTCGGGATCACCTGATCGAGGCGCAGCCCGTCGTCGGCATCGTCAACCACAAACGTGTGCTTCATGTCCAGGCGCGCTTCGCGACGTCAGCGATCGCATCCGCGAGCGGCACCGGGACTTCTTCCTGGAGAAAGTGCCCGGCTTCGGTGCGCGTCACCTCGGCATCGGGGCGCAGGCGCGAGAGGTGATTGATGACGCGACCGAGGATCGGATCGCGCATGCCCCACACCAGATGCACCGGCACCTCGGCCATCTCGAAGGTGTATTGCGAGATCCGCAGCGCCGGGATCGAGACGTGTCCGTCGACGCGATCGGGCACCATGCGCGCGAGGGCGAGCGGAGCGGCGCGGTCGGCGCGACGCCGCAGCGGCCAGCGATACGCAGCGGCGACCTCACCGCGAATGCTCGACTTGTCGCCTTGCGAGGTGTGCAA
Organism: Deltaproteobacteria bacterium; assembly: GCA_013696695.1. Classification (GTDB taxonomy): domain Bacteria; phylum Myxococcota_A; class Polyangia; order Haliangiales; family Haliangiaceae; genus JABFXX01. Next base: position 1,307 of record JACCYD010001375.1, read on the forward strand.
CACGCCGAGCGGAAACCCGAGCCCGCGAAACAACACGTCGCTCGCGATCGGCAGCTGAGACAGCCGGTGGAACAGCGTCGGCTTGAAGTTCGGGTGCGGCGGGCTGACCGAGGTGTTGCCGAGGACGATGCCGCGCAGCCGATTCATCCGGCTCGCCATCGCGTGCATGCTGATCGGGCCGCCCCAGTCCTGGGCGGCGATCACGATCGGACCGGGCGCGACCTCGTCGAGCATCGCGCCAAACCACTGGCTGTGATGGACGAGCGAGTGGGCGGCCATGTCGGGCTTGCTCGACATCCCGAGCCCGATCAGGTCCGGCACCACGAACCGGGTCGATTTCATCTCGTCGCGCGAGAGCAGCTCGGCGACGACCTTGCGCCACAGATAGCCCCACGTCGGGTTGCCGTGCACGAGCACGATCGTGCGATCGGCATCGGCCGGGCCCCACTCGAGCACGTGCATGTGCTCGCTGTCCGTGGTGACGATGCGCGCGCGAAACCCTGCAGGCAATTGCCGCGCGAGGTGATCGGGGAGCGCAACCATCGCCGTGACCCTAGCGCTGTTGCGCATCGAAGGTCATGCGCCGACGATCTCGAAACGCTGGCTACCAGCCGTCGTCGTCGGGACGGCGCTTCGTCTTCCCGCCATCGTTTGCGCCGGCGCCGCGGTCGCGATCTCGATCCTTTTTGGCGCGCGCAGCAGCCGGCGAGCCAGCAGCTGGTTTCGGAGGACCGAAGTTACGGCCAGCGGGGCGCGGCGGGCCGCCACCATACCCACCAGGCGCACCGCCGGGACTACCGGGGTTGCCGCCGCCAGCGGGATCTCCACCGCCGGGACTGCCACCACCGTAGCCACCGCCACCGCGACCGCCGCCGCCACCGCCA
>JACCYD010001377.1 GCA_013696695.1 Deltaproteobacteria bacterium
CCCGAGCCCAGCAGCGCCATCAGGCCCGCCTTCTGGAACCTCTCCTGATAGGCCCACTGCCACTTGTATTCGAACTTCGCGACATCGGGCGGCTCGTAGTTCGCCGTGTCGAGGTAGTCGACGCCGGCTGCGAGGCAGGCATCCATGATCGTGAGGTCCTGATACGGCAGCGCGACGTTGATGACGACCTTGGGCTTGAAGTCCTTGATCAGCGCGGTGGTCTCCGCGACGTTGTCCGCATCGACCTTCGCCGTGTGGATCTTGCGGCCGTGCATCTGCTCGATCTCTGCGGCGAGCTTGGTGACGGGATCGAGGCGGCGACTCGCCAGCATGACCTCGGAGAACGCGGTGCGTTCCATCGCGGCCTTGTGAGCGACCACCCCGCCGACACCACCCGCTCCGATGATCAAGACGTTGCTGCCTGCCATGGGGTTGCTCTTACCACATGCCAGGTTGGGTCGACAGACAGCGACGCTTACTCGGCGTGGCCGTTGGTGCGGTCGTCGTCGGCCGGAGTCAGGTCGCGCTTGACGGCCTTGGTGAGCCGCTTCTCGAACTTCTTGGCCTTGAGCTCGAACGCATCGCGACCGGCCTTGCGACCGCTCGCCATCAGCTCCGAGAGCTGCGAGTCGATCGTTTCGCGCAGATGCTCGATCGATTCGGGCGCCAGGCCGAGCCCGTGCGTCGCGACGAAATCGCGGACCATCACGAGGTCGACCGCGGGGCCGAGCTCGTCGGTGACAGCATCGATCTCGCTCTTGATCGCGGCTGCGCGCGGGCCGGCCTGACGCGCGATGAAGTCGAGCGCGTGTGCGAGCTCCTTGCTGCGCCTGCGCCAGGCGTGGAACCACGACTTGCTGACCTTCGAGGCGCGGCGTGCGCGGCGGGCGTCGCCGTAGAGCTCGCACACGCCGTCCGCGACGTCATCCCAGGTAATCTGTGGAGGCAGCGCGGCTTCGAGTGCTTCGGCCTGCGCGGCGGCACGGGCGGCAGCCTCGCCGAGCAGTTGCTTGGTGTCGGCGGACGCGGGAATCGCCTCGGCGGCGTTGTCGAGCACGCGCTTCGCGGTGTCGCGATCCTCGTCGGACATCTCGAGCGCTCCGAGCGTCTCGGGAGCCACCGCGTGATCGCGCACGGTCGACAGCGACCTGCGCGACTCCTGCAGCGCGACCTTGACGGCGCGACGCTCGCTCTTCGGCAGCGCGCTGGACATCAGCGTGAGGATGGAGCGCGCGCGGCGCAACGCCTTGCGCGATTCGTGGACGGCAGTGGCAGAGCTTCCTTCGAAGACCGAGGCGGCAGCTTCACGAGCGGTGTGGACGGCGGACTTGAACTCGCCGAGCAGCTTCGCGCGCAGCTCACCGGGATCGTGAAGGGCGGACGCGCGGTTGCCCAGCGGGCCGAGCTTGTCTTGCTCGGAGTAGTCGGGGATAGCGTCGGTAGCCATGCCAGGGAGGACGTTATACCCGACCCTCCGGATTAACGCACCGGTTCCGTGAATTCGTCGGATCGAGCGAAGGTGTATCGTACGCACGAATGCCTAGCCGCCTGTGCGATCCGATCAAGAGCCCGTTCCTCGTCGACGACAACTTCGACATCGCGTCAGCGCAAACAGAATACGAGCGCGATCTGGGCAAGGCCCCGAACGTCGAAGCGCTGGAGGAGACGGTCGAGAAGCTCGCCAAGGTGCAGGGCAAGCTCTACGCGAACGCTCGCTACAGCGTACTGCTCGTGTTCCAGGCCATGGACGCGGCCGGCAAGGACGGCACGATCAAGGCGGTGATGAGCGGCGTCAACCCGCAGGGCTGTCACGTCACCTCGTTCAAGGCGCCGACCTCGGACGAGCTCGCGCACGACTTCTTGTGGCGCGTGAACCGCGCGCTGCCCGAGCGCGGTCGCATCGGCATCTGGAACCGCAGCCACTACGAGGAGGTGCTCGCCGTGCGTGTGCACCCGAACTTCCTCGAAGGTCAGCGCCTGCCGCGCCGGCCGAAGCTGCTCGAGGATCTGTGGACGGAGCGCTACGAATCGATCAACGCCGCCGAGAAGCACTGGGCGCGCAACGGCTGCGTGATCCTCAAGTTCTTCTTGAACGTGTCGCAGAAGGAGCAACACGAGCGGTTCCTCGAGCGCGTCAACGATCCCGACAGCCACTGGAAGTTCAACGCGAACGATCTGGCGGAGAGCAAGAAGTGGAGCGAGTACATGACGGCGTATCAGGACGCGCTGCGCGCGACGAGCAAGTCGTGGGCGCCGTGGTACGCGATTCCCGCCGACTCGAAGAGCTACATGCGTCGCGCGGTCGCCGAGATCATCGTCGACACGTTGCGCCAGCTCGAGTTGCCATACCCGGTGCTCGGCGACAAGGACCGCGCGGCGCTCGAGTCCGCGCGCAAGGAGCTCGAGGGCGAGCAGGCCAAGTAGGCCAAGTAGGAGTGAGTCAGGGCCGCTTGCCGACCAGCTCGTCGAGCGCCTTCGTGAAGCCGTCGTCCTGGTAGCAGGTGGCGACGGTCTTCGACTGGATGATCGCCTTCGCTGCCTTCTGGAACTGATCGTCGAAGCGGCGCAGCGCGATCTTGAGCGCCATCTCGCGGCCCTCCTGGAGGACCTTGGCATTCGCCGCGATGACCTCCGCGTGCGTGCGCGTGATCTCGCCGAGCTTCGCGGTGGCAGCGGCACAATTCTCACCGGCGGCATCGAACGCGCGAACGATGTCGACGTAGAGGGCAACCGATCGCTCCGCAAGGCGATCGAGATCTTGATCCAGCGGACCGCCCGCAGCGGCGTCGGGAGGTTGCGCGATGGGAGCGCCGCTGCCAGGGACCGGCAGTGGCGCCGGTGCGCGGGGGCCACAGGCGATCACGAACAACATCCACCAGCGCAAGGTGACGACAGCCTCGCACGACGATCTGCCACGCGCCATCCGGCGGCGAGTAGCTTCGTCAGAAGGTCGGGATGTTGCGGATCGCAGCCCCGAGCCGGTTGCGTTCCTCGTCGTCGGTGCAAGCGCTGCCCGTCACCTTGAAATCCTCCACCATCCGATCGGTGCGCGCGGGTGTCTGCTTCGCATATGCGGCGAGGGCGGACCTCAACTCACGCAGTTTCGCGGGGTCGGCCGACATCGTCTCGACCTCGGCGGCGTGCAGCTTCATGCGCTCGGTGAGCGGGCGCAGCTCGGCAGCAAGTGCACCACAATTGCCACGCTGCCGGTGGGTGAGCTCCGCGAGCGCGGACATGTCGTCGTCGAGCAGCTTCGCGAGCTGCTTGGCATCGAGCGGTGGTGGCGGTTGCTTCGGCGCGGGCTTGCCACCGCACGCGAAGCACGCGAGCGCGACGATCAGCGCGCGCATGGATTGTCCTGCTGGATCGGAATCGGTGGGATCGCGGCCTGCCCCGGAATCACCAGCACCTCGTGCTCCGTCGGATTCAGCGCGCGATCCTGCGATGTGATCACCAGATCGTCATCGCCCTCACCGGTGACGTCGGCGACGATCGTATCGACGACGAGCACGGCTCGGGACCCCGACAGCGCCGACAATCGCTCGCCGAGCACGGGGTGCGCGTACGACAGCTGGAAGTTCGATGTCGAGTTGATGATGTTCGAGATGTCCCAGAATAGATCGGGCCGGCCATCGCCATCGAAGTTGCCGCTCACCACGTGCTGCGGGAACGCGGCCGCGGTGATGCGCTCGGTCTCGACGAAGCGGAGCATCCGATCCTTGTCGGGCTGCAGCACGACGACGCTGAGCACCGTGCCGCTGGCGTCGAACGAGGCCGTGACCATGCGCTCGACACTCAGATCGTCGGCGGGCAAGAAGCCGACGCCGGCGCGCGGGACGTTGAGCGGCAGCGAGCACGTGCCGGTGTCACAATCGAAGTACGCGGCGGTGGTGTTGCGAAGGCTGAGCCCGGTGCGGGCGCTGAAGTCGACGACGCCGACTTGCCGGATCACCGGGTCGCCGCCGCTCTGGAGCTCGGCGAGGCAACCGGTGCGGTTGATCGAGATGTTCTCCTCGGGCTGATCGACGCGCGCGGTGCCGTATGGCGCGAAGCCGACGCCGAGGCCGAGCGCGCTCGTGGCCGACACCGGCATCGCGAGGATCTCCTTGGTGTCGCCGGTCTCGTGGCGCACGAGCAGCGCCGCCCCGCTGGCGCCACACGCGGGCAGCACCACCGCAT
>JACCYD010001382.1 GCA_013696695.1 Deltaproteobacteria bacterium
GCCGAGCCCACCGGCACCGCGAGGAAGAAGATCGCGAGCGTCTTGCCCTTCTTGTCGGGTGGTGTGATGTCGTCGATGATCGTGGGCGCTAAGGTCGCGTACGAAGCTTCACCGATGCCGACCAGCGCGCGCGCAGCGATCAAGCTCCCGAGCGATCCGGCGAGGCCGGAGAACATCGTCGCCGCGCTCCAGGTCAGCACGCCGAACGCGATCAGCCGCTTGCGTGACATCCGATCGCCGAGCTTGCCGAACAGCGGCGCGGTCACGAAGTAGCCGAGCAAGAACACCGTCGCGAGTAGCCCACCCTCGGAGTTCGACAGCCCGAGGCCACCGTCCTCGACCGGCGCCTGCACGCGCGGAAGGATGGCCGCGAGGATGAACCGGTCGAGGTAGTTGATGAAGTTCAACCCCGTCAACAACGAGACGATCGCGGTCCGGTTCTTGATCACGCTGGACCACGATACCTAATGTTCGCGACTCCTGTCGCGTAACGAGCCGTTGTGTGGCCGCGGTTCGCGAGCGGTCTATTTGTAGATGACTTGAAGCGAAGCCATCACCGGCACGAGCGTGCCGTTGGTGTCACCCGCGGTGGTCGAGGTCGTCGTCGGGTTCCACCGCACGCCCGACTCGATGATCGCCGCGAGCGACGTGTGATCGCCGCTCGAGATCTGGTAGCGCAAGCCACCGATCAGCGTGTACCCGCTCGCCGACGTGGTGCTGCTGCCGCTACCTGCCTCGTCCTCGGCGCCGACGATGATCGCGTAGCCACCACCGACATACGGTGCGAGGCGACCGTTCCCGATCGCCCAGCGCACGACGAAGTCGATCGCGGTGAAGCCACCGGCCTTGCCGATCCGGACCGCGGCATCGTAGCGAATGGCCTGGACGCCGAGGTCGAGCAGCGCGATCACGCCGGAGCCCCGGACGTCGGCGCCGCCGCCAAAGCCGACGAGATAGCCGGCACGGATCTTCTTCGAGGTGTCGAGCGTGCCGAGCGCGCGCGTCATCTTCGCGTCGATCACGGTCTCGCGATCGGGCGCGATCGTCGCTGTGGTATCGAACGGCGCGTAGCCGTACGACGTGACGCGGACCGTGTGTGGGCCCGGCGCGAGCTCGATCGTCGTCGGCAGCGAGCCCGCCGGCATGTCGTCGACGATGACGACAGCGCCCGGCGGCCCGACGATTCGCAACGTGCCGGCCTCACCGCGCAGCGTCAGGTCGAGCACTGCAGGCTCGCCGAAGTCGACCGAGATGTCGCGATGCTCGCGGCGACCTTCGTGCTCGAACGTGATGCGATGCGCGCCGCCGGTGATCCGGCCGCTATAGGGCGATGGACCGACGTAGCTGTTGTCGACCAGCACGCGCGCCCCGGGTGGAATCGTGCGTACCGTCAGGGTCGTCGGCTTGGTCGCCAGGTCGCGAAGCTGGCGCATCACCTTCGCGCGATCGGGTGCCTCGGGGGCGGCCTCGATGTAACGCTGGTACCAGACCGCGGCCAAGCGCAGATTCCCGAGCCGCTCGTAGTCGGTGGCAATGTTGAACATCGCGTTCGGATGCGGCACCAGATCGTTCGCCCGCACGTAGTGCTGGATCGCGCTCGGCCAGTCGCGCTTGCGATCCGCCGCTTGGCCGTTGGCAAACTCGCGAGCGGCTTCGTCGCGATCGGCGGCTTCGTCCGCGGAGGCTGGAGCAGCGCGAAGCTGCAGCACCGCGATGATCACCACGAGAACGAACCGCATCACTTCTTGTACGGATTCTCTTTGGGGGCCGTGTACGGGTTCGTCTTGCCGGTACCGGTGGGCTTGGGCTCCTCGACCGGAGCGGCGACCGGAGCGGAGATCGGCTTGCGCACGTCTGGCTCCGGCTTCTGCGGGCCGACCATGGAGGGTGGTTGATCCGTCGCGCGGGTGGCTGGTGCCGGGCGGGTTCCGCCCGTGCCCGCTGTCGCGGGGCGGGCGCCGGCGGGTGTCGGCGGCTTGCTGGCGATCGGGCGCGACGAGCTGCCCGACTTCTTCGCCGCCACCAGCGTGCCGGTGAACCGGTTCGAGCCAGCGTCGATCTCGGTGGTGGTGACGAACGGCTCGTAATCGGCGAGCTCGAATCGCACGTCGTGCTTGCCGGTCGACAGCGTGACCTCGAGCGGCGCGGTGCCGATCGGCTTGCCGTCGACGAACACCTGCGCGCCGATCGGTTGGCTCGCGACCTTGAGCAACCCGGTAACCGGGGCCGCAGGCGGATCGATCGGTGTGACGGCCGGCGGCTTCGGCGGGGCTTCGGGCTGAGCGATCTGCTTGGTGGCGCCGGTCTGCGTGGCGATCAACACGCCCGCGGTGGCGATGCCGAGCACGAGCGCCGCGACGACCGCGATGATCGGTGCGCGGCTCTTCCTGGTCGTGGTCTGCGCGCCGCTCGGCATGCGCGCGACCGCGTAGCCACTGTCGAGCGTGCCGGCGAGCTCGATCTGCGAGACCGTGCGATCGCCGGGCAGCGACGCCGCGAACATCTCGGCCGTGAGGAACCGCTTGGCCGGATCTTTCTCGAGCGCCTTGTGCACGGCGTTGACCAGCGCAGCGGGCAACCCGGGACGAAGATTTTGCAGCGGCTCGGGCGCCGCCGTGAGCAGCTGCGCGACGAGCACCGCATAGGTGTTGCCGACGAACGGCGTCCGGCCGGCGAGCAGCTCGTAGAGGATGACGCCGAGCGCGTAGATATCGGCGCCGGCACCCGCGGGCTGACCCATCGCTTGCTCGGGCGCCATGTAGAGCGGCGTGCCCATCACGACGCCGGTCGTGGTCAGCTTGGTGAACGCGATCTGCTCGTCTGGATCGAGGACCTTCGAGATGCCGAAGTCGAGCAGCTTGACGAAGTCCTGATTGTCGCCCTGATCGATCAGGAAGATGTTGTCGGGCTTGAGATCGCGATGAATCACGCCGCGGGCATGCGCCGCACCGACGGCGCGCAGCACCTGCTTCATGATCGAGATCGCACGCCACGGCGGCATCGGACCCTGCTCGAGCACGTCAGCCAGCGGCTTGCCGTTGAGTAGCTCCATCACGACGTACGAGCGCCCGTCGGGGAGCGATCCGATGTCGACGACGTCGATGATGTGCGGGCTGCCGACCTGGCTCGCCGCGTAGGCTTCGCGCGAGAACCGCGCCTTGGCCTCGTGATCCTCGAAGTACTTGTCGAGCATCAGCTTGATGGCGACGCGCTTGCCGAGGGCCATGTGCTGGGCCTCGTAGACGATGCCCATGCCGCCTTTGCCGATGACGCGCTGGATCTTGTATTTGTCCGCGAGGACAAATCCAACCATCGACTCGTCTGTGGCGACCGCAGGCACCGCGACGAATCTATCTCATCGTGCACCGCGGTGCCCGAGGGATTTCCGGGTCACGCGTATGACATGCCAGGATGTTAGAAGACGGCGACGTGGGGGCTCTTACAGCCCTTACGCCTTCGGCGATCCCGCGACGTTCACGACCGCGGCCGCATAGGCCATCGCAGCCGCTTCACAGGCGTCGAGCGTGCCGGTCAACCAGGCACACGCGAAGTTGGTCTCGGTCGGCGGGACCACTATCCGCACCGCGCGGACTTCGGAAACCTTGAGCGCGGCATCGAGCCCGATCGTGGCCTCGAGCGGCGGCGCGACGAGATACGCCATCGGCGTCCCGACGGGGAGCCCGGCCTCGCGGGACAGATACTCGCCGAGCGACGAGATCACGTGCGGGAACACCGTCACCGTCTTCTTGCCGTCGGCGTCGTAGAAGCACGCGTCGTGCGCGAGGCACCGGAGCAGCGCCTCGAGGCCCGCTTCGACCGCCTCCGGCTCGGCCGCCGCGATGATGCCGAGGATCTCGCCCGACAGCCGCCCGCTCGCATGCGCGGCGCCGGCGTAGAAGCTCTTCGCGAAGATCACGTCGACCGGTGCGTGCTTCGTCGCTTCGTCGAGCGCGACATACATCGCATCGTCCTGATCGCAGGTCACGAGCCCGAGTGACGTGTGCTTGGCCGGAGCGCCGCCGTACGCCGCGATCAACGCCGGGTCGGCATTCGGCAGCCGCCGCACGGACAACACCGTGGGAGTGATCGGCTCGAGGATCATTTTCTAACCTCTCGCGCTCTCTCGGCCGGACGGGCTCGTTCGCCTCCGGTCATTTCGCCACCAGCCGCAGCCGCACCTGCGGCTCGCGATACGTACGACTCGCTTCGCCGCCGAGCGCC
>JACCYD010001386.1 GCA_013696695.1 Deltaproteobacteria bacterium
CGTCGAGTTCTCCCCGATGTGCACGTGCAAGCCCAAAGTCTTAACGGTCAAGTGCAAGTGGACGTGATTAGTGCAAGTGGAAGTGCAGGCGCAAGGCCCGCCCGGCGGCTTAAGTACTCACGTATGAGAGCGGGTTAGAGCGTCTTGAGATATTCGATCACCGCGTCGCGTTGGTCGGCCGTCAGCGTGTCGCCGAACGTGTGGCCGCCATTGCCGTAGCCGAGCTGCGTGGTGTCGTAGATCTGGTTCTCGTCGAACTCTTGATTGTTCGTGTCGTGGCCGGCCTCGAGCGCCTGGAAGTTCCAGCCGACCGCGGCGACGTTGTAATCGAACGGATTGAAGGAGCGCACGAAGAAGCGCGGGCGCGTCGACGACTCGAGTAGCGCACGCAGCGTCGGGATCGAGCCATTGTGCAAGTACGGCGCGGTGGCCCAGATCCCGTCGAGCGGCGGCGCGATGTAACCCGGCGCCGGCGCGAGATTCGACAGCTCGCCGAAGAACGAGTTGTTGTACCAATCGAGGTAGATGTCGGCGAACTGACCGGCGCCGCGCGCCATCACGTCGTCGGTGCCGACCTCGGCGGTCGCGACGATCAGGTTCGGATAGGTGTCGCCGTCGTCGGCATAGGTGCCGTGGCAACGCGCGCAGTTGCCCTCGAACACGGCGCGACCGGTCTCCGCGCGGGCGGCGTCGATCGGGTGCGGCCACTTCGGAGGCTCGATCGACAGCAGAAACGCGCGCACGTCGGGGAAGTAGCTATCGATCGCGCGCGCCTCGTCGACGGTATCCACGCAGAGCGTCGACGCGGTCATCATGATGCGCGCGTGATCGCCACGGCCGGCACCGACGTAGAACATCGCGTTCTTCTTCTGCATGTGCCACCACGGCGGCACGTCGACCGGCACCGTGATCATCGGCGGTAGCTCCATCAGCGGCTCGTCGCTCCATGCGAGCGTGTCGCGATCGCGATGCGCGAACAGCACGGCGGCGAGGTTGTCGGCCGGGTTGACACCGATCGTCTTGGTCACCGTGTACGGCGCGACGGCAGCGATCCGATCGCGCCATCGTTGCCACTCGGCCTTCTCCGTCGGATCCTCGACCAGCGCGCCGGCGAGATCGGCGAGCGTGTCGAGCTCGCCGGTGTAATCGGCGGTGTGGCTGCCGAGCCCGAACACGATCTGATCGCCATGCTGTTGCGCGTGGCACTGCAGGCAGTTCGGGGTGACCACGTCGACGCCGTTCGCGGTGCGAAACGCGGTGAGGTTGTACGGCAGGTCGGCGCTCGGGCCGGCGCGATCCAGCCGGACCTCCGCCGGAGCGGGGTCCGGGAACACGCGCTGGTAGGCCGACAGCGGCAGCCCGCAGCCGACGTAGCCTTCCTCGATCAACGCCCGCCAGCCCTCTGCGGCATCGCCGGATCGCTGCTCGGTCTCTGGAATGGCTCCCACAGGTGAGCGCGGCGCATCCAGGTCCTCGCCACAGGCCGAGATCAGGCAGATCACGAAGACGAACCGCATGCGCACGTCCTAACACGAGGCCCCACGATCGTGGCAGGCTGGAGATCGGGATGCGCTGCCTGGCCTCCGTCGAGGACTACCTCAAAGACTCCACCGAGTCGTACTTCGTCGACCGGGAGTTCTGCGCGTTTCACACCGGTTCGCTGTTCGGGATCGTGGCGTGGGGACGGCCCGCACTCTCGGGTGCTCAACGCGTGGTTCACGCCCGCGGCGCCGAGCTCGTCGATCCCGGTCCGCACCACGTGATCATCGACTACCGGCTCGTCGAGGTGATCGACGTCGAGGCGTTCAAGTGCCTCGCCGGGTGGGTCAGCTTGCACCGCGAGACGCTGACGCGCATCACCGCGAAGGTCGCGCTGATCCAACCGAACGAGCCGTTCGCCGCCGCCACCGTCGGGGGCTTCTACGGCGTCGTCAAGTCGCCATACCCGTCGCAGCTGTGCACCACGATCGAGGAGGCTGAAGCCTGGCTCGGCGTCCCCACGGTCGCGCCGGTCACCGAGGTCTGCGAGGCCTCGTCCGCCGGTCACTCCACCACCAC
>JACCYD010001057.1 GCA_013696695.1 Deltaproteobacteria bacterium
GACGGCAACCTCACGAATGGCGACGGCTGCGATGCCGTCTGCCAGATCCAGTAGGTTGTCGTGCGCGAGGCGGGACTCGAACCCGCACGCTCTTTCGAGCTGGGGCTTTTAAGGCCCCTCCGGCTACCAATTACGGCACTCGTGCGCGGGGCGACCGTAGCACGCGGGCTATCGCGACGCGGCACGCGCATCGGCACGCTCCGCGTGGCGCGCGATCGCGGCGACCAGCGTGGGCCATAACGGAATCGGCAGGTCGTGCCCCATCCCGGCGATCGGCAGCCACGTCGCATCGGGCATCAGCCGCATCATCGCGCGGCCTGCCGCCAGCGGGAACATCGGATCGCGCGAGCCGTGGATCACGAGCGTCGGCACGCGCACGTCGCGCAGCTTCGGCCGGCGGTCGTACGACGCGAGGCCTGCCGCGAAGTGGCGAAGGAAGCCACGCGGGTTGATGCCGCGCGTGAACGAGAGCTCGCCGGCGCGGCGGATGCGCACGCGATCGGCATCGCGCGACCACGCGTGACTGCCGAGCGTCTCGAACACCCCGACGAGATGCTCGCCCGCTTGTTCGGCAGTCGTGGGCGGATTGCGGAACAGCGCGCCCAGCGCGCGCGGCTCCGGCAGGTAACGCCGGCCACCCGGCGTCGACATGATCGAGGTCAGCGAGCGAACGCGCTGCGGATGCTCGATCGCGAGGTGCTGCACGATCATGCCGCCGAGCGAGGTGCCGACGACGTGCGCCGATCCGAAGCCGAGGTGATCGATGAGCCCCGCGACGTCGCTAGCCATGTCCGACAGCGTGTATGGCGCGTCGACGCGCAGGTTGAGCAAGCGGCGCACGATCGCGCGACCGGGACGCGGCACCGGCATGTCGAGCTTCGAGGATTCGCCGATGTCGCGATGATCGAAGCGCGCGACGTGGAAGCCGGCGGCGACGAACAGCTCGCACATGTCGTCGGCCCACATGTGGCGCTGCGCGCCGATGCCCATCACCAGCACGAGCGGGCGACCGGAGGTGCCGAACACGTCGTACGCGAGCTCGACGTGATCGCTGACGCGCGCGCGTCCGCTGGTCGTCATGGTTAGCCCGCTCGGAACGTCACTTGCAGATGCCATCGGTACAGTCCAATCCCGTCGGGCAGTCGTCCTTCTTCGTGCATTTCTTCATGCCCGGGATGTTGGTCTTGATGCAGGCGCCCGGCTCGTCGCAATCCGTCGGGTCGGGAATCGGCACCTTGACGCCGGCATCGACTAGCACTGGAACGGGAACGGCAACGATCGCCGAGCCGCTTCCCTTGTCGGGCACCGCGGAGCCGCCGGTGGGCGGTTTGTTCGAACCCACACCTGATGGTGGCGGCGCGACGACGACCGTCGTCGAGCCGGTGCCCTTGACGAGCGTCTCCTTGAACGGCGCGAGCTTTTCCTTGTTCGGCACCAGCTCGATCAACAGCGACTTGTAGCCCTTCTTCTTGAGCTCGAACTGACGGGGGGCGCTCGAGCCGGCGACCCGGAACACCTGCGGCGTCGGGCCGCGCGACTTGTTGGTCGACACGTCGATGATGTCGGCGCCCGGCGGATCGGTATCGAGAGAGATCTCGGCGTACTCCGGTAGCTGCGGTGGTGGTGGCGCCTTGGTGTTGGCATCCGGCGTGGGCGGCGGTTTATTGACGAGCTGCGACCCTCCGGTGCCCGGACCGGGCTCCTCGCTCTTGCCGCCACCACGCGTCGCGAAGAACACGGCACCGGCGGCGATGCCCACGACGAGGAGCCCACCGAGGATCAACGGCAGCTTGGATTTCGCCCGCGGCCGCGCGCTGTCTTCCGTGGGAACGCTGAGGCTGCCCGTCCACTGCGTGCGCTGGCGCATCTCGCCGGGCGACGTTTGGGGCGCCATCGGCGGCGGTGTGACGCGCGCCTGCGTGGTCTTCTCGGGCGCCTGCACGCTCGCGCGCACGGCCGTCTGGCTCGCGGTGCTGCGCGATGCCGCATCGATGATCGGATCACCGCAGACCTGACGCACGGCGTTCGCGAGGTCGTCGATGGTCTGCCAGCGCTGGTCGCGATCCTTGTGGAGCGCGCGATCGATCACCTGTGCGATCTCGGGCGGCGCGCCGATCCGCTCGAACACGATCGGGGGAATCTCGGGCGGCTGCTCGGTGAGGTGGAGCGAGAGCACGCCCATGAAGTTCTCGGCTTCGAACGGCACGCGCCCGGTGACGAGCTGGAACAGGATGCAGCCCATCGCGTAGACGTCGACGCGGTGATCGACGGGCTCGCCGCGCGCCTGCTCGGGCGACATGTACTCGGGCGTGCCGAACAGCATGCCGGTCTTGGTGAGCTTGCGACCCTCTTTTTCCTCGTTGACCTCGGTCAGCTTCGCGATCCCGAAGTCGAGGAGCTTCACGAAATCGGGCTCGCCGAGAAAATCGACGAGGTAGATGTTCTCCGGCTTGAGATCGCGGTGAACGATGCCGCGCGCGTGCGCAGCCGATAGCGCTGCACAGATCTGCAGGAAGATTTTTTTCGAGCGGGAGAACGGCAACAGCTGGCCGGCGATCCGCGCGCGCGCGACCTCCTCGTGGAGATCGTGCCCCTTGAGTAGCTCCATCGCGAAGAACACGACGCCGTCGGGTGTGCTGCCGAAGTCGCTGATGTCGATCACGTTCTCGTGGCGGATGCGCGACGCCGCCTTCGCTTCCTGGATGAAGCGCTCGACGAGATCCGGCTTCCGCGAGAACTCGTTGTGCAGGACCTTGAGCGCGACCGACTTCTCGAGCAGCAGGTGCGACGCGAGGTACACGGCACCCATGCCGCCCTCGCCGAGCTTTTTCTGGATCAGGTACCGGCCCGCGAGGGTCTGACCGAGCAGCGGATCGGCCGTTGGTGCTGCTGGCGGGAGATACGAGGTCTGGTGAGTGGCCGCAGCCGGGGTCGCCGAGGAAGCGGTGCTGGCGGTCGGCGCCGCCGACGGGTCCATGAACTCGGTGGCCTTGCTCAGGTCCTGGGGAGCGGTCGGTGCGGGTGTCGCGGCACTCACGGCCTTGATCGTGCCGGTCCCGATCTTCGTACGCTTTTCTTCAGACACCGCGACGCATCATAGCACCGCCGCTCCACCTGGGGCGCTACTCCTCCTGGTCGATCCACTCGGACGCTCGGATGAACGCCGAGCAGACGTGTTGCACGAAATCGATGCGGACGTTGCGGTCGATCGGCGATCCGGGGATGCCGCCGTACGCGCTTCCGACGACGTTGAAGTCGTTCTCGAATCGGATCTGTTGCCCGAGCACGTATTGCAGCGCGCCGCGCACTTGCTCGCGGACGGCACCGTCGGGCGTGCCGTGATGACGCC
>JACCYD010001401.1 GCA_013696695.1 Deltaproteobacteria bacterium
TCGACAAGCGAGCTCAGCGCCTTGAGCACGTCGGCCGGCGAGCCTTGCGCGCGGCGTGCGAGCGCAGCCGCCGAGACCGCGTCGTACTCGAGCTTGTGCGTTGCAAGCGCTTCGATCAGGCCGGGCGCGAGATCGGTGGAGGCGCGCAGCTTGGTGGCAAGCGGCGTGGCCGGCACCGCGAACACGGCTGCCGGTAGCCCATCGATCGCCGTCTTGTACGACCCCGGGACGTTCAGCTTGACGTGCGGGCTCCTGCCCAGCTTGTCGATCATCGACAGGAACGCGGCCTTCGGATCGCCGAGCGTGCCGATCGTCGCGGCGAGGGCCTTCGCGAACAACGCGGCCGCCGGCGTCGCCTTGACGACGTATGCATCGGCGTCGGGCTTGATCCCGAAGCGTTCGTAATCGGCTTCGGTCTCGAGCATCAGCAACGAGACCGTGCGGCCGGTGATGCGGAAGTGCGTCGCGTACGCGCGCGACTCGGCTTCGGTCGCGGTCTCGAGCTCCTCGAGATGCGCGGTGGCGATCGATCCGTACGTGCGAGCGGCGAGCGGCGAGGGCAGAGGCGCGCCGAGCTTGGTCTTCACCACCTGCTTGGTGCCGCCTTGCTCGACGGTGAGCGAGAGCAAGGCGGTCGCGCCGATCTGGCCGCGCCCCACCACGTACACGCTCTGACCCGGAAATAGCACGGTCGGATTTCCCGCGACGAGCACGTCGGTGCCACCGGTCACAGAGACGCCAACGAGCCGCCAGGGCCGCGCGCGATGCGCCGTCGCGGCCTTGTCGATCTCGGCTTCGCCGGTCACCGAGAACACGGCGCCGCCGCTGTCGCGCGCGAGATGAACGAGCGCGCTCGTGTCGGTGCCCGCGAGCCCGGTCTGATACGCGTACAGCGCGCCCGCACCGTCGATCAGCTTGCCGAGCGCGTGGAGGTTGCTCTGTCCCCAGGTCGCAGCGCCGTCGGACAGCAGGAACATATCGCTTGTCCGCTTGTTCTGATTCCACGTCGGACGCGCAGCCTCTCCGAGAGCCGCACCGAGATCGGTCGCGCCTTCGAGCGCCAACGTGTTCGCGAATGCGATCAGGGCGTCGACATTCTCCGACGTGTTCGCGATGAATTCGTGCTTGTACCAATGCGCGTCGACGCTGAAGAACATCACGTTGAACACCTTCAGCGAATCGCGGTTCTTCTCGAGCACCGCGCGCAGGAGCTTGAGGTAGATGTTGAAGCGATCGGGATTGCTCGACAGCGACGTGTCGACGAGGAACGTCGCTGCATCGGTGGTCGCCGCCGGCGCGGACGGCAGCTCCGGCATCACGCGCGATGCGAAGAATTCACCGGTCTGCGAATCGCCACGCAGGTCGACGAGCAACACCGACCCGGGCTTCGAGAGTCGAATCGCGATCGAGCGCGCGTCGCTGGCGTAGTGAAACACTTTGCGCGTACCGACGGTCGCGGGCTGAGCCGCCGGCGTCGAGGTTGCGGTGTATGCGCCGGCGACGCTGATATCGACGACGCTCTGCGGCACTTGCTCGGGCAGGTCGAGCTTCATCTCGAGGTCGTTGCCGATCGGCGTGAGGTCGAGATCGTAGCCGACGACGATGCGATGCAGCTTGCGCGGCGCGAGCGGGTACACGCGCGCGGTGAACACACCGGCACCCGCCCACTCGACGAGCGCCGGATCGACCCTGCGGCGCACGGTCTGGCCGTACGCGATCGCGGCGGTCTCGCGCGGCACCATCCGCGCTTCCTTCGGTGCGAGCCAGGCGTTCTGGCGCTGCTGCGCGATCTGCTTCGGATCATCGCCGTCGTTCGCCGCGAGCTGGAGGTCCGGCGCCGCGGCCTTGGCCTCGTACTTGGTCTCGCCGAACGCGAAGTAGTACGGAGACGCGCCCTCGGGGAGCCGCAGCTGGAACGAGCCCTCGAGCTGGCGATCGTGCTCGTTCGCGTAGACGTAATCGATCACGACCCGAGCCCGGAAGCCGTCGACCGAGACGTGGGTCTGCATCGTGCGCAACGTGAGATCGTCGCGATCGCCAACCATCACACGCGAAGAGTTCGGAACGATCTGTGATCGCTTCCAGGTTGTCGGTGCCTTGTCGTCCTTCCCACCCTTGCCGGCTTTCTCGTCGGACGCGGACGAGCCTGCGTTCATCGGCGCCGGCGACTGCTCCAGCGAAGCACGATCGCCGCCACCACCTTTCGCCTTGCAGCTCACCAGGGCCACACCAAAAACCAGGACCGTCGCGCGGATCGAAACCATTAGAGATAAGACGCTGTCCACCCACGAAGGATTTGCACTCCTTCGTGCAGCTTTGTCAGGGTCCCGCGACAACCGCGCGACGAAGTCGCAAGGCATCCAAAGCGCTGCGCTATCACCGCCCCGGCGGCAGGGTTCGAGGAGCGGTTCGCGAGTCAGGATGCGGTCGGGATGTCGACGCGATGCAGATCGTGGCCGTCGATGTCGCGCAGCGTGACGGTCAGCGCGTCGCGGGTGACGTCGAGCGTGCCGAAGCTCTGCTTGCCGTCGGCCGGCGATAGCATCTCGACGTTCGGCGGCGGCGTGCCCCACTGAAACTTCACGGCAGGGCCGAGCGATGCGTCGAGCTCGTTGGGGCCGAAGTTGCCGGCGTGGATCGGCCCGGCGACGAACTCCCAGAACGGATCGAACTCGACGCCCGGCGCCGCACGCTTCGGATCGAAGTGATGCGCGGCCGCGTAGTGAACGTCGGCGGTGACCCACACGGTGTTGGCGACCTTGCGCTCGCGCATGCCCGCGAGCAGCCGCGCGAGCTCCTTCTCGCGGCCGCGCGGTGCGCCCGGGTCGGTGTTCGCGAAGCCTTCCTGGTTGACCGGGCCGTCGTCGATGACGAGCGCGATCGGTTGATCGCACGCGATGATCTTCCAGCGCGCCTTCGACGCGGCGAGTGCGTCGAGCAGCCACGCTACTTGTGCCGCGCCGAACATCAGCTCGTCGTCGAGGTTCGCGGTGTTCGGCGAGCGAAACGCGCGGCAGTCGAGCACGAACACGTCGAGCAGCGGGCCGTGATGGAGCACGCGATGGATCGGACCCGTGCGCAGTGGCACCCACTCGAACATCGCCTGGCGCGCCATCGCTGCGAGCTTGGAGGCGTCGCGCTCGCGATCGTAGCGATCATCGGCGAGCTGCTGCCCGGGGAACCAGTTGTTGTGGATCTCGTGATCGTCCCACTGCGCGATCACCGGCACCTCGGCGGCGAGCGCGCGCAGGTGCTCGTCGTCGAAGTTGTAGGCGAACCGCGCCCGGAAATCGTCGAGCTCCTGCGCGACGCGCCCGACGCGCTCGTTCGTCGTGTTCTTCCACACCCCGGTCGGCATCACGCGCTCGGCGAGGATCGGATTGTCGGCGTAGATCATGTCGCCGGAGTTGATGAAGAGATCTGGATCGGCGCTGCGGATCGCCGCGAAGCCGCGCATGCCGCCGGTGTCGGGATGGTGGCCGAAGCCCTGGCCGCAGGTGTCGCCGGTCCACGCGACGCGCACGCGATCGGACTTCGGCGTGCGGAGCTTGCCGGTCGTCCACGCGCTCGCACCGCGCGCGGCCTCGCGCTCGAACCGTATGCGATAGACCACGGTCTGGGCGTCGGGCAGGCCCGAGAGCTCGGCGGTGCCGCAGTGATCGCGCAGCGGCGTGACGACGTCGCCGGCGACGCGTTTCGGATTCGCGAACCGCTCGGTGGTGTCCCACTCGACGACCATGCGTGCCGGCTCGTCGCAGCGCGCCCAGATCAGAGCGCGGCCGACCTCCGGCTCGCCGGCCTGCACGCCGTGCGTGATCGCAGGCAGCTTGCTGCGAATCGCGGGCCCCCGACCGCAGGATGCCGACGCGAGCGTCGCAAGCGAGCCACCGAGAAACGTCCGACGCGTCAGCACGCGTCGACGGTAGCACTGTCGGTGATCACGGCGTCGCGGCTGCTGCGGGATCGAACACCGTGCCGAGCCCGCCAGCGTCAGTCGGCTCCCAGCACCGCACGCTGGTGTCGCGCAGCGTCGCGCAGCGCACGTCGGTGCCGAACTTGCGGCGACCCTCGTAGTGCAGCAGCGGCGCGAGGTGGGCGATCGGAGGCAGCGCGGCGCGTTGCGCGGCAACCTCGCCGCGAAGTGGCAGACGCGGCTTGCTCTCCGACGACCACTCTTCGGTGCAACGCGCGGGCACGCGCGGCCAGACCCAGAGCTCACCAGTCGCCGCCACGCCGTACCCCGTCGTCGCGTCGGTGCGCAGATCGACGATCGCGGGCATGCCGGTCACGCGATACACGCCGCGCCCCTCGAGAGCGCAACCAAGCACGCACGCGACTTCGCCAACCGGGCCGATCGCGCAGCCACCGACGTCGGGATCGCTGAACATGTCCTCGACGAGATCGGGAACGATCGGGAACACCTGATACTCGTCGCGCACGAACCGGCGCGCGGCGAACCCGAGTGGTTGCGCGACGAGCGGTTGCAGGAGCGGCGTCAACGGGTCGAACGGCTTGCCCTTCGGGCCACCGAGCTCGGCGCGATGCCGGCACTCGAGGCCCTCGCTGTTACACAGCACGTGACCGGCCGCGGCGACCGGTGGCGTGCACGACACCTCGCCGGCTGCAGTGCGAACGCAGAGGCCGAACGGATCGATCACCGCGATGTCCTCGACGTCACGCGGCACCTCGCGCTTGCGCGGCCGCTTCGGATCCGACCAGCACCAGACCTCGCGCGACGCGGTCAGGGCGCAGCCGACGCGCACCGCGATCGAGACCTGGCGGAGCTTCGGCGGTAACGACGTGATCGGACGCAGCCGATCGGGAGCGTCGTAGGCGCCGAACGTCGCGACCAGGTCGGCGCCGTCGCGCTTACCGAACAGCACATCGCCGCGCAGAAGCTCGACCTCGCGGGCGTCGAGCTTGCCGTCTCGACAGACCAGCTTGCGATCGAGGCCGAGCCGACAGGGCTGGCCCTCGAGCTCGAAGGTGCGGCCCACGGTCGCGACATCGACCGCGGTCGCCGTCGCGCCGACCGCCTTGCCTTCGTCGATCCGCCAGCATGCGTGCGGGGCTGTGGTGCACAGCGCGTTGCCGAGCACGAGCAGCGCGGGATCCGATCGACCGACGCGGACGAACGCGGTCTCGTCGACGGTGCGGGCGGTCTCCAGCATGGGCGTGGCTGGCGGCGTCGCGGTCGGTCGCGCGGGATCGCCACAGGCGAGGACGGATGCGGCAAGCAGCGCGACGACACGAGCCATGTAGGAGGTTCGACACCGGCCAGAGCAATTTCTATGGGTTGGCGCAGTTTCGCGTTCTTGCACGGTCGGAGGTATCCTTGGCGCCGATGCGCGCAGTGCTGGCCGTCGCCCTCGTGGTCGGGTGCAAGGGTACCCCCACCCCCGAGCCATCACCTGTTATCGCGGCGCCGCAGATCGTGGCCGCCGCGACCGCGCCGATCGCGAAGCAGAAGGACCCGGTGAAGCCGCACCGCGAGGACTCGGTTGTCGAGTGTCCGGCCAAGCTCGCCGAAGGCATCGACGACGACGCGCGCGCCGCAGCGCTGCTCGAGGCCGCCAACAAGCAGATCGCGCTCGCTGCCTACAGCGCCGCGTGGACGTGCGCCGATCGCGCCGCGGATCTGATGCCGACCTCGGTCGAGGCGCATCACCTCCGCGGTGCCGCGCTTGCGGCGCAGGGACGCGATCAGGAAGCTCAGCTCGCGTATTCGCTCGCGTTGGCGCTCGATCCCGATGATCCGGAAACGCTGCGCGCCGTCGCCGACTTCTACATCAATGGCTCCAAGGTCGGGGCAGACAAAGCCACCATCGACCACACCCGCGATGCGCTCCGGCTCGGACTCGAGCTCGCCCAGCGCGGCAGCCGGCGCGTGATCGCACGCCGCCGCAAGAGCCCGCAGCTGGCCGCTGACCTCGCGGTGCTCGAGGCCCAAGCGCTCAACGATCTGGGCCGCTCCGACGAGGCGCTCGGTCGCGTCGAGGTCGCACTCCGGTTGTCGCCTGGCCGCGGCGACGCGATGCACGAGAAGGGCGTCGCGTTGTTCGATCTATCCAAGTTCGCCGACGCGCGGATCGCGCTCGAGCGTGCCGTCGCGATCCAGCCCGAGGATGCGTTTTCTCACCAGATCCTCGGCCTCACCCTCGAGGCGCTCGGCGACGTGCAGGCCGGCGAAACCGAGCTCAAGCGAGCTCTCGAGCTGGCACCCACCGAGCTGTCCGCGCCGGTGTTGATCTCGGTCGCCGACTTCCGCAAGGAGATCGAGTCGGTGATCGCGACGTTCGAGACCGATCGCAAGGCGCGTGTTCGCGGGACCAGGATCGAGATTGCCGATCTGCCGGATCCGGCCGACCTCGCCGCGGTCAAGCCGCCGTTCCCCCCGACGATCCTCGGGCTCTACCGCGGCCCGGTCGGCAAGGCGCACACCGTGCCGTCGGATGGCGAGCCGCCTTCGATCGTGCTGTATCGCAAGAACCTCGCGCGGGCGGTGAAGACGCGGGCCGAGCTGTCGGAGCAGATTCGCGACACGCTGCTGCACGAGGTCGGGCACCTCGAGGGGCTCGACGAGGACGATCTGCGACGCCGGGGCATGGAATAGGCCCCACGGGCACCTGGTGGCTGAATGCGGCTTCTGTGGGGCAGGTGGCGTTTGGGGTTGGGATAGGATGGTTGACATGTCGGACGGTAAGGGTTCAGCGGCGACGGCCGTCGATCCTCTCCTTTCGCTCGAAGCCGCGCTGAGGCGCGAGCAGAAGAAGGTGGCGCTGGTCCAGGAGGTGTCCCGCGCGCTGTCCGAGACCGGCGATCTCGACACGCTACTGACGCTGATCATGGCGAAGGTCACCGAGCTGATGGATGCGGATCGCTCCACGCTCTACCTCGTCACCGAGGACGGCCGCTGGTTGTGGTCGAAGGTCGTGCAGGGCGACGAGCGTGTCGAGATCCGGCTCGAGGTCGGTGAAGGCATCGCGGGCTGGGTCGCCGAGACCCGCGAGATCGTCAACATCCCCGACGCGTACGCCGATCAACGGTTCCAACCCGCGGTCGATCTCAAGAGCGGGTACCGCACGCGGTCGATCCTGGGCGTGCCGATGCTCGGCGCGCTCGGCGGGTTGGTCGGCGTGCTGCAAGTGCTCAACAAGGCCGACGGCCCGTTCACGCAGCCCGATGAAGAGCTGCTGATGGCGCTCGCTTCCCAGGCCGCGATCGCGATCGAGAACGCCCGGCTCTATCACTCGCTGGTCTCGCAGAATCAGGAGCTCCAGCGCGCTCGCCGCGATCTCGAGCGCCGCACGCGCGAGCTGAACGCGCTGTACGAGGTCGAGAAGGAGCTGACCCGCGCGCTCGATCTCGACGATCTACTGTCGCGCATCCTCGCCCAGGCGATCACCGTCCTGGGCGGCGGCGCCGGCTCGATCGCGCTCGTCGAGGGCGGCGGCGAGCTGCGGTTCGCCACCGTGCAGGGCCCGGCCGCGCCGAAGTTGATCGAGCGCACGCTGCCGCACGGCACCGGCATCCTCGGCTGGGCGATCGCGCATCGCACACCCCTCGTCATCGATCGCCCCGGCGAAGATCCGCGCCATGCGGCCGCGATCGCCAAGGAGACCGGTGTGACTCCCGAGCACCTCATGGTCGCTCCGCTGGTCGACGGCGACGACGTGATCGGCGGCATCGAGATCATCGATCAGCGACGTAGTGGTCGCGATCGCGAGAGCGCGTGGGGTGAGGAAGATCTCAAGCTGCTCGTGCTGATCGCCGCGCAGGCGGCCAACGCGATCAGCATGGCGCGCCGCCGCAGCGAGCAGAGCAACCAGGAGCGGCTGGCGTCGATCGGCCGCATGCTCGCGGGCCTGTTGCACGATCTCAAGACGCCGATGACGATCATCTCCGGCTACGCGCAGCTGATGGCCGCCGCCGACGACGCCGACCAGCGCGAGAAGTACGTCGATCAGATCCAGCGCCAGTTCGACCTGATGGCCGGCATGACGCGCGAGGTGCTCGCGTTCGCGCGTGGCGATACCGACCTGGTCGTCCGCAAGGTCTATGTCAACAAGTTCTCCGAGGAGCTGACCACTCAGCTCGGCGCGGCGGTCGCTGGGCGCGGCATCAACTTCGAGGTCGATGCCCGCTACGATGGCATCGCGTACTTCGACGAGCAGAAGCTGATGCGCGTGTTCCACAACCTGACGAGCAATGCGGTCGAGGCGATGCCCGAAGGCGGGCACCTGACGGTCCGCATCGAGAAGGAAGCCGACTCGCTGGTGTGGACGGTGACCGACGACGGTCCGGGCATCCCCGACAAGATCCGCGGCCGGCTGTTCGAGCTGTTCGCGAGCGGCCGCAAGGGTGGCACCGGTCTCGGCCTCGCGATCGTCAAGCGCGTGGTCGACGATCACCACGGTGTGATCACGGTCGATACCGGCCCGACAGGCACGACGTTCACGATCCGGATGCCCGCCGGGCGCCCGAGTACGCGTGCGCCGTCCGAAGGCGACTGACGCCACGCCGCCCGGCGCATCTGCGC
>JACCYD010001419.1 GCA_013696695.1 Deltaproteobacteria bacterium
GCCGAGCAGTTGCGACGCATCTCCAGGCGATTCCTCGATCGTCGGCCGATCGCCGCCGCACGCCGCAAGCAAAGCCGTCAACAACCAGCGCATGTTAGTGAATCCAGCAAGTGCCAGACCATTCCCGACGTGCGCCTGCGTCACGGCTACCGGTACGGCGCGTCGGGTGTGTAATCGACCAGCTCGCTCATGTACTCGGGCCCGATGGGAATCTCCGTCGGGTCCTCGCACCACCACTCGACATAGCCACACGCAATGCAGGTGTACGTCTCGAGCAGGCCGTCGCCGAGCACGATACTCGGGTGCTGGACATTCATCCCCTTGCCGAACACCTTGTGCTCGATCTTCGGCGCCTGCGTCAGGGTCATCGGCGCGATCTCGGCGTAGTTCGAGTTCACGTTGCTCATCACGGTGTGTTCGCGCGGGATCACGCGTACGAACTTGAGACCGTTGCACTTGAGGCACGGACCCGCTTTGCGTCGTGGCGGTGGCATCTCGATGATGCCGAGCTCGTCCATGCACTCGGTACAGATGCCGTTCGCCTCCGGTGGGTTCCTGTCGCAAAGCTTGCAGCTCGCCATGCGCCATCCTAACGGTACGGCCGAGCGGGTGAGTTCGGCCCCTACTCAAACTGTGTCTCGACGATCGGCAGGCTGTCGTCGCCGCACGCCATCACGGGTGCCGAAACGACGAACGGCCCGGCTGTGCAGGCCGGGCCGTCAAAGAGAAGCGTAGTTGGTTACTGCTTGGCGCCGACGAGCTTGAAGCTCGAGGTCGGGTTCCAGCCGCGCACCATCACGTGGAGCGGTGCCGCGGTGTTGAGCGAGACCGTGCACGTCTCGTTCGAGCCGGAGAGGAACGGGCGGCAATCGAACAGCTCCGCGGTCGGCTCGCTGCCGATGCGGACGTAGAGGTCGGCGTCGCTCGAGCCGGTCATCGTGAACTTGTAGCTACCGGGGGCGAGCTTCGGCGTCGAGAACTTGAGCTCCTGGTTGCGCGAGACGCTGCCCTGCTGGGTCAGGCCGGCCCAGTTGGCGTCGCCGTTGCCACCA
Source organism: Deltaproteobacteria bacterium (assembly GCA_013696695.1). Classification (GTDB taxonomy): domain Bacteria; phylum Myxococcota_A; class Polyangia; order Haliangiales; family Haliangiaceae; genus JABFXX01. Next base: position 1,053 of record JACCYD010001419.1, read on the forward strand.
CCACCACCGCCGCCGGGGACGAACACGTTGTCTTCCTCGCCGGAGACGACGATCACCTGCGAGCGATCGATCAGCTTGAAGATCTGCTCGTACGACATCGGCTGCGCGATGTTCATCAGCGAGCGGATGAACTGGATGTTGTTGCGCGAGTTCGAGTGGAAGAACGACGGCATCGCGTTGGTGGCGATGTCGAGGTGCTTGCTGCCCGTCGGGTCGCCCGGGTTGAGCTCGGCGCGCGCCAGCGCGAGCGAGCTGTCGACGTACGCGTAGGTATCGCAGCCGTTGATGAAGGCCAGCGTGTACTGGCCGGCGCGCCAGCTGCCCTTGCGGGTCAGCGCGCGGATGTTGGCGCCGAGGCCCGAGTGGCCGTTGTACGACAGGAAGTCAGCGTTCGGCGTGACCTGCGCGTAGCGGGTGTCGAACGCGGCGTTGGTGTTGCGGATCTGGTTGGTGAGCATCGCGGTGACGTGGACCTTGCGACCGTCGGGCAGCGTCGCGTCGATCGTGACGTCGGGCGCGCCGACGCCCGGTGCCGTCGGGATCGTTGCAGGGACCGTCGTCATCGCGAACTGGCGGAGCTCGTTCTGCGCGTCGCGAACGAAGGCGTTGTACGCGGCGATGCCGGCGTCGCTGCCGTCCATGCCGGTGTCCTCGTACTTGCCGAACACGGCGACGACGTTGAGCACGCCGTCTTCCCAGACCTTGGTGTACTCGGGGAACTTGCCGGTCGTGTTGAGCGCCGACAGCGAGACGGTCGCGCTGACGCGAACGACATCAGCAGCCGCGAGCGTGCACTCGGCCGGACGGTAGTAGTACCAAAAATTTCCAGACTCGAGCTCGTGGGCGCCGGGCTCGACGCACTCGTGCTCGTACTTCGCGAAGAACGCTTCCTTGGCCGCGAACGCCATGTCGCGCGGCAGGGCGAGCTCGTAGGTCGCGGGGACGCTGTTGCGCTTGCCCCACGCGACGGGAACCTTCGCGTGATAGGTGATGCGCGTGCGGCCGCCGACGGTCGTCGTCTTGACGTTCGACAGCACCACGCGGTCGAGCCGCGCGACGCCGTTGTCGCCGTTGAGCTGACCCATCGTGAACAGCAGCTGATCGTTGATCTGCTGCGTGGCCGAGAACGCCGAGTCGCTGACGAGCTCGCCATCGAGCTCGAAGTCGACGATCACGGCTTCGACGGACGAGTCGAACTTGCCGTCGCCGGCCTTCGTGATGTCTTCGGGACCGACGGTGATGGTGTCGCTGCTATCGACGCAAGCGGTGAGGAGAGCAGCGATGGAGAGGGAGAGAGTCTTGAGGCGCATAAGGGAGGCTCCGGTGAAACGTTTGATGGCCCTTGTATAGCCACCCGGAGACCCCGCGAAAAGTTACTTGTTATGACCCAGATATAAGAAAATTTAATCTCTCGTTTCGAGCAATCCCGGGCACTTCGATGCCAACGCGGTGAGCGCGGCCCGCTGGAGCCCCGTGTAGTGCGGCTGCTTGTGGTGCTGCATCACGACGTTCGTCCGCATGCTCTTGTACTTCAGCACCTCGATCCGCTTGTCGCGCGCGATCAAATGCCGCGACAGCACCGCCTTGCCGAGGCCGGCCGCGACGCCATCGATGATCGCGTACGTCTCGTCCAGGAACGCGCGCTGGTATTCCGGCACCACGCGGCCCTGCGCCATGAAGAACCGGTGCGTGGTGGTGTCGCTCGGATCGTGATCGAGATAGCGCTGGTCGGAGCCGGCCGCCTTCGCGCTCTGGCACATCACGTACTCCTCGTGACCGAGCTCGATGGTCTCGATATCCGCCCGCTGGATCGGCGTGTCGGTGACGATCAGATCGACGTTGCCGGTCAGCAGCAGCTCCGGCAGCTCGCGAATCTCCGCGTTCTGGATGTGCGCCTGCACGTTCGGGTTGTCGCGTAGTAGTGGCGCGAGCGCCGGCAGCAATACCGATCGCACGATCGACGAGTACCCGGCGATCCGCAGCGACCCACCGAGCCCGGACTCCTTGCTGGTCAGCTGCTCGACCAGCTCCTCTTCCATCGACGAGCGAGCCTGGCAATAGCGGAGCAACCGCGCGCCGGCCTCGGTGAGTTGCACGCCGCGGGGCAATCGGGTGAACAGCGTCAGCGAGAGGTCGCTCTCGAGCGCCTTGATCCGTTGCGAGAGCGCCGACTGGGTGATGTGGAGCGTCTCCGCAGCCTGCGAGAAGTTCAACGCGCGCGCCGCCGCGAAGAACGCATCCAGCTGCAGCGACGACAGGCCCATCGCCGCGATTCTAGAGCGTGCCTAGCGCTTCCAGGGGATCTCGCGCACCGCGATCTCGATCCTGAGGAGCTGCGTCGGGCGCAGCACGTCGTCGTCGCGCAAGATCTCGACGCGGCGATAGCCGCTCGGCGCGGGGTCGGTATGGACCTCGACGCAGAGCTGGTCGCCGGAGATGTCGACGATCCAGTACTCGGGCACGCCGGCCTCTGCGTAGATCGGCGCCTTGATCCGGCGATCCTTCGCGAGCGACGAGTCGGAGATCTCGATCAGCAGGACAGCCTTCGATGGGTGGGCCTCCGTCGGGTTATTCGTGGCCGGGCTAACGGATACGTCGGGCTCGGGCTCCGAATCGTCACCAGCCGCGTAGGGACTGTGTGATCTGACATCCCAACGCTCGTCGAGGTGCCTGATCAACCACTGGGCAAACCAGGCCGTGATCCCGGAGTGCGCAACTCCCTGAGGGCTCATCGTGACCAACATTCCGCGCAGCAGCTCGATACGTTCTTCCGCAAACATCCCGAGACTGACCAATCGATCGTACTCGTGGCGCGACCACACTCGGATCGTCTCCGGCGCGAGCTCCCGAGGGTCGAACATGAAGTCGAGCATAGCATTGCACCCGTCTTTCTCGACGAGCGCCCAGCGAAGCGCGTGCCACACGCAACGCACCGAGATCACGATCGTGCGGCTGCGAGTTGTCCGATGCTCGGCCGGACAGCGTCCGCTACTCGGATTTCCCGGACGCTCACGTGCCGCAGAGACCGTGCGCAACGCTTGCGTCGAGGCGACCTAGCGCCTAGCGCACTGCGCCGACTAGGGCTTCGCGAGTTTGTCGCCGCAACGTTCGGCTCGGAGC
>JACCYD010001447.1 GCA_013696695.1 Deltaproteobacteria bacterium
GACGTGGGAAGGCATCAAGGCGGCCGAAGTCCTCGAGAAGGAAGGCATCCACTGCAACCTGACGTTGCTGTTCGGCATGCACCAGGCGGTCGCCTGCGCCGAAGCAGGCGTCAAGCTGATCAGCCCCTTCGTCGGTCGCATCCTCGACTGGCACAAGAAGGCCGACAAGCGTGACTCGTACCCGGCGCCGGAAGATCCGGGCGTGGTGTCGGTCACCAAGATCTACAACTACTACAAGAAGCACGGCTACAAGACCGAGGTCATGGGAGCCAGCTTCCGCAACCTCGGCGAGATCACCGAGCTCGCCGGCTGCGATCTGCTGACGATCGCGCCGAACCTGTTGGCCGATCTGCAGAACAGCAACGCCGCGCTGCCCCGCAAGCTCGACCCGGCGAAGGCCGCGTCGATGGACATCCCGAAGACGCCCGTCGACGAGGCGACCTTCCGCAAGATGCACGAGGCGGACAAGATGGCCAAGGAGAAGCTCGACGAGGGCATCCAGGGCTTTTCCAAGGCGATCGTGGCACTCGAGAAGCTCCTCGAGGAGCGCTACGACGCCATGGGCGGCAAGAAGAAGGTGGGACAGGCGGCCCACGACTTCTTCAAGATCTATGACCTCGACGGCGACGGCGCGATCACGCGCGAGGAGTGGGGCGGCGCGGCAAGCGTGTTCGCGGCGCTCGACCTCGACGGCGACGGCCGGATCACGCCCGAAGAGCTCGGCGCCGGTCTCGGCGGCGCGTTCGTCCTCCAGAAGTAACTGGCCGCTACCCGATCACCCCTCTCGACGTACCGGCATCGGCCGGCGAGAGGCGCTAAGATAGCCAGGCTTTGATCGGGCAACAGGTCGGGAACTACAAGGTCATCTCCCAGATCGGGGCGGGTGGCATGGGCGAGGTGTTCCTCGCCGAGCACGTCACGATCGGGACCCGCGTCGCGATCAAGGTGTTGCAGGCCGCGATCTCGAAGGACCAGGAGCAAGTCAACCGGTTCTTCAACGAGGCCAAGGCGGTCAACAAGGTCCGTCACGCCGGCCCGGTGAAGATCTTCGACTGCGGATATCACACCGACCAGACGAATCAGCGCACCGCGTATCTCGCGATGGAGTTCCTCGAGGGCGAGTCGCTCGCCTCGCGGATCAAGCGCCTCGGCACGCTGCCCGGCGAGCAAGTCGCCGACATCGGCCGCCAGATCGCGGGCGTGCTCGACGCGGTCCACTCGGCCGGCATCACGCACCGCGATCTCAAGCCCGACAACATCTTCCTGTGCCCCGATCACGAGCTACCGTCGGGCGAGCGCGTGAAGGTCCTCGACTTCGGCATCGCGAAGCTGACCGGCACGATGGCGGGCCCGCAGACCAAGGGCACGATGGGCACGCCGGCGTACATGGCGCCCGAGCAGTGGAACAACTCGTCGTCCGTCGACGGCAAGGCCGACACGTACTCGCTCGGCTGCGTGATGTTCGAGATGGCGGTCGGCCGGCCGCCGTTCCCGTCGCAGTCGATCGGCGAGGCGTGTAACCACCACCTCAACTCGAAGCCGCCGCGAGCGAGCGAGGTGTTGCACAGCATCCCGATGGAGTTCGACACGCTCGTCGATCGCATGCTGTCGAAGACCGTCGACCTGCGTCCGACCGTGAAGGAGGTCGCGCGCGCGTTCGACACGCTGCGCACGAGCGGCGTCACGCAGCGGTGGAATGCTGTGGCAGTCGCCGGCGTCGCCGCGACGATGGGGCCTGGTTCGATGCCGCCGATCGGATCGCAGCCCGGTCACGTCGGATCCCCGTCGGCACAGTTCGGATCGCAGCCCGGTCACGTCGGATCGCCCTCGGGGCAGTACGGATCGCAGCCCTACGTCGGATCGCCCTCGGGGCAGTACGGATCGCAACCGGGCCCGATCGGATCGCCGTCGGGACACTACGGATCGCAGCCCGGATCGCAACCGAACATCCCGCAACAGGTGCGCGACCACGGCTCGCAGCCGGTCGCGTTTCCCGTCGGCCACGTGTACGGCATGCAGAACCCGCTCGCGACGCCGGTGCCGCAACACCACACGCCGCAACACCACGCGCCGCAACACCACACGCCGCAACATCACACGCCGCAACATCACGGCCCGAGTGCGTCATTTCCAGCGCAGGCTCCCGGTGCGTATCAGGTCTCCACCACGACTCCGATCCCGCAGCACCTCACGCCACAGCACCTGACGCCGCCGCCGGGCACGATGCCGCCGGCGAAGAAGGGCAACGGCCTGCTGATCGGACTCGGCGCGCTCGTCCTCGTCGGTGGCGTCGCCGTGGCGGTCGTCGCGACCAGCGGCGGATCGAGCCCCGGGCCCGGCAGCGACAAGACCGGCAGCGACAAGCTCGCGATCGGCAGCGACCAGACCACGGGCAGCGACAGGGCCATCGGCGCGGGCTCCGACAAGATCGCCGGCGCGGGCTCCGACAAGATCGCCGGAACCGGCAGCGACAAGGCCACCACCGACGGCCGGGGCGCTGGCAGCGACAAGATCGACAAGGCCGGTAGCAACGAGGGGGTCACCGGCGCGGAGAAGGCGCCGGTCGCGTCGAAGCGCGACACCATCCTCGCGAAGAATCCGTTCGTCGATAGTCACGGTGTCCGCGTGCTGTCGTCGCAGATCACCGCGCGAGAATACGAGCTCGTGATCGGCCCGGTCCCCGCCGACATCGTAAAGCCCGCGGATCCCGAGGCGCCCCTGCCGTCGCTCACCCAGCAAGAAGCCGCGACGTTCTGTGCCGCGATCGGCGCACGCCTGCCGACCAGCAACGAGTGGTCGCAAGCCGCGAAGGGCGCGTGGGGCATCGCCGTCGATGCCGTCGCCGGACCGCTCCAGGAATGGACGTCGACGATCCAGGACGAGCTCGCCGTCGTGCGTGGCGGCCACGCGACGATGGCGAACCCCACCCTCCAAAAGGCTGCACGCAGCAGCCCACCCTACTTCCTGCAGAAGGAGATCGCGGGTGCGACGTTCGATCGCAAGATCGTGTCGGCGCCGACGATCGGCTTCCGCTGCGTCGACGGAACACCGAAGGCCGGCGCGAACGTTCCGGCCAAGCCCGCGGGCGCAGGATTTGGCGGTGGCGGCGGTGGCAGCGACGTCGAGACGATCGGGCTCGGCAAGATAGGAACGTCCGAGCGCGGGACTGGCGGTGGTATCGGCACAGGCGGCGGCGGATTCGGCACCGGCAGGATCGCGCCGAAGGTCGCGATCGGAGCTCCAGGCGTCACCGGCGGCATCGACAAGGCCGAGATCCAGCGCACCATCAAGCGCTACATCAGCGGGATCAAGTACTGCTACGAGAAGGCGCTCGCGACCAAGCCGGATCTCGCCGGCACGGTGAAAGTGAAGTTCACGATCTCCGGCGCGAACGGCTCGGTGATCGACGCCTCGGCGACCGGCTTCGACGCGAACGTCGACGCTTGCGTGGTCACACGCGTGCGCAACATGAAATTCCCGACGCCAGCGAACGGCGGCAACGTGGTCATCGCCTACCCGTTCGTGTTCCAGCCTGGCTGATCAGAACAGCGACGGCGCGTAGCGCGCGAACAGCGCGCGCGGGCTCGCACGCAGCACGGCATCGCGGACGCGCGCGTCGATCATCGCGGTACAGCTGCCCGCGAAACCGGCCTCGGTCGTCGCGATCACCTCGCCATGCAGCGCGTCGAGGCGCGCGAACATGCAAGCGGCTCGCGCGACGCGCAGCGCGGCATTGCACGCCGGGATCTCTTGCTGGACGTCGAGCGCGATGCGGTCGAGATCCGGCGGCTCCTCGCTCATGATCCGCACGAGCTGCGCGGCGTGCTCGCGATGTGGCGCGTCGCTACCGTCGGGACAGAACGGCTCGACCAGCGCGGCGAGTGCGCCGAACCACAGCCGGCGGTGATCGAGCGGCAGCTCGGCGGGGCGCTCGGGCTGGATCAAAAAGAAGTCCGGAGGCTCGGCCTCGGGCTCGAGGTGCTCGGCGTGATCCTCGTGTGGCCCCACCGCCGCCGCGAGGTCTTGCACGAGCATCCGGCGGGCCAGCCAGTACAGCCAGATCCATTGCTTGAACGCGACGTAGTGCGCCGCGAACCGCACGAGCTCGTCGCGCACCGGCAC
>JACCYD010001454.1 GCA_013696695.1 Deltaproteobacteria bacterium
CGTGTATGTGCAGGTCTTAACTCGCAAGTGCCAAGTGGAAGTGACTGGTGCAAGTGGAAGTGGAGGTGATCACCAACTTGCGGGGAGCTGTACTCAGTCCCACGTCACCGTCGCAGAGCTGGCGTTCACGAGCAGCGTCGCCAGCTGTTCGATCTCGGCCCAGCCCGTGACGTTACCGAGATCATCACCGGTCATGCCGCGGAGCTCGAGCAGGTTCCACATGGCCGTGGCCAGCGCCGTTCCGATCAGCGTGCGGAGCGACGTCGCGTACACCTGGCGGGCGTAGGCCGCGATCGCGTCGCGTGCCGCCTCGGTCACGTGGTACTGGTCCCGTCGAGCCGTCAGGAGCTCGATGTGGTTTCGAGCCGCGCGGATCGCGACGCGCTGCCCGCCACCCTCGACGACGAATGACCGTGCGGGCGGTCCGAGGCCGAGCCACGGACCGTTGCGCTGGTTGACCTGCGCGACGCGAACGACCGGACCTTCGAGCTCGAGCAATCCCGACGCCGCGTATCGCGCGAGCAGCGCCGGCATCGGCTCGGGAAACCGCGCCGCGTGAGCCGCGAGGCTCCGGACGTCGGGTGTGGCCTGCACGGCCGCCTGGAGCTCGGAAAACATGTCGCGCGTCAGCAGCGGCCCCGCACGCCCCGTCGGTACCTGCACGACGGTGACCGCGACGTCGGGATGCAGGCCCATGCCGTCGACGGCGCGGCGAGTCGGCAGCCCGCGGAAGCCGGCGACCTGTGGCAACGTGCGATCCTCGATGACGAGCTTGCGGACGTTGGAGTGCGGAAACGCGGCGAACAGCGGATCGCCGACGAGCACGAGCTCCTCGAGGTTTGGAGTCGCGGCGATCAGCGCATCGCGATCGGCGTTCGACAGTCTGCGTTTGCTCCAGTAGGCGATCGCTAGCCGCACGAGCCACGGGCGCGGTCGGGCGGCGAGCTGGCGGATCGAGTCGAGCACGCGCGCGTGGCCCCACGTCGTGTAGCCGCGCACCACGTCCCCGAGGGGACCGTCGAGGAGTGCGCGTGGAGTGGCACCATCGCGGAGCTCGTGGATGAAGCCGTGCTGGACCAGCTTGGCGAACGGGTGCGCGGACCCGAGCCATGCTTCCGCTGCCTTGCGGCGATGGATCCACCACGCGCGATCGGTCGGCTGCGGCTGGAGATCGAGGCTGACGAGCTCGCCGCGCGGGTCGCCTTCCGCCTGGAGATGATCGGCGTAGACCTCGAGATCGTCGAAGTCGAACGCCTGCTGCATCGCGGCCTCGAGGGCGACCCGGTTCGACACTCAGATCAGGCCGTAGCGGCGAAGCTTGTTGATGAACGTCGTGCGTGGCATGCCGAGCGCCTTGGCGGCGTGCGACTGATTGCCACCGGCGGCACGCAGGGCGGCGACCAGGCGCTTCTTCTCGATGCTCTCCATCACCTCGTCGTGCGAGACCTCACCCGAGGTGACGTCGATGACCTCTTCGATCGGTGCGGGGCGATCCGGCAGATCGAGATCGGCGGCGGTGATCTCCGGACCATCCGCGAGCACGAGAGCGCGCTCGAGGACGTTCTCGAGCTCGCGCACGTTGCCGGGCCAGCCGTAGGCCGCCATCCGGGCGAGTGCGTCGGTGGCGAGCGGCCGGGGCCGACGACCGGCGTGCTTGGCGACGCGCGGAAGCAGCGAGTCGCAGAGTGCCGATAGGTCGCTGCGGCGCTGGCGCAGCGGCGGCACGACGAGCTCGACGACGCGCAGGCGGAAGTAGAGATCCTCGCGCAGCTCGCCCTTCTCGACCATGGTGTCGAGATTGCGATGGGTCGCGGCGATCACGCGGACGTCGACCTTGACGGGCGTGCTGCCACCGACGCGCAGGAACTCCTTGTCCTGGAGCACGCGGAGCAGCTTGGGCTGGAGATCGAGCGGCAGCTCGCCGATCTCGTCGAGGAACAGCGTGCCGCCGTCTGCGAGCTCGATCGGGCCGCGTCGCATGCGATTCGCACCAGTGAATGCACCGCGCTCGTGACCGAACAGCTCGCTCTCGAACACGCCGTGCGCGATCGCGCCGCAATCGACCTGGAGGAACGGGCCGGTGGAGCGCGGCGATGCGCCGTGAAGCGTGCGCGCGACGAGCCCCTTGCCGGTACCCGACTCGCCGAGCACGAGCACGCTGGCATCGCTGCGGGCGACGCGATCGATCGTCTTGGTGAGCTCGCGGATCGCCTTCGACTCACCGATCAGCGTGGCGCCGTCGGTGGCGGCCTCGATGCGAGCGCGCAGGAACTGGTTCTCGTCTTCCAGGCGATCGCGCAGGCCGCGGATCTCTTCGTTCTGACTCTCGAGCTCGCGCGACATCTTCGCGATCCGGCCGTACGCGCGCGCGTTGCCGAGTGATACGCCGAGCTGGGCAGCGAGTGCGCCGAGGAGATCGCGATCCTGCGAGGAATACAGATCGCTGCTGCGGCGTGGCCCGATGACGAGCAACGCTACGGGATCGCCGGTGGCTCCGCCGGGGACGCGCATCGTCAAGCCCTCGTCGGGCGTGTCGGGGGTCGCCGGGAAGTCGCCGCCGACGGAGTACGCCACCGTCCACGCGTTGTCGGTGCGGAGGTACAGCGCGCCGCGTTCCGCGCTCACGGCCTGGACAACTTCCTCGACGGCTTCCTTCGCGAGTGCGTCGGGCTCGCGAAGGCGAGCCAGCGATTCGCTGACGCGACGGATCGCCTCGACGTAGTGGCGGCGATCGCGAAAGAATCGCTGATCGAGCCAGCCGCCGACGCGGGTGCGGATCGGCCCGAACAGCGCGGCGGCGGTG
>JACCYD010001486.1 GCA_013696695.1 Deltaproteobacteria bacterium
CGACGCGTCTGTTCGACACCAATGGCAAGCGAGATTCCGGACGCCGAAACTGCAACGAGCGCGATCCGGGTGGATCGCGCTCGCTGAATTGGTGAGATGGCTAGTGCCCGCCGGTTCTAAAAACCGCCTGCGGACAGCCTCTGACTGCTGCCCCCGTTACGAGAAGTGTCGAAGATCGACATCGGGCGACTAACCTTCACCAGCCGCGGCGGACGCGGGTCGAGATGTTCACGATGGGGCCGCTCGCTTGAGCGGGCGCGCCTGCCGTGACGACGGTCGGTCCCGAGCTCTGCTTGTTGCTCATCATCATCGTGAGCATCAGCATCGTCGTCGAGTCGAACCCGCCAGAGTTGTTCTTCTGGCTGGCGACGTCCTTGATCGAGGACTGGATGCTGGACAGTGCCGTCGAGACTTCCGAGCTCTTCGAGGCGCCGCCGGAAACAGTCTCGAGAACGTTCGTGGTGAGAGTCTTCATGTTGGTTCCTTGTTCGGGTGGGGGGAGGTATCGGAGTGCAAGCTGAGTCTGTGCAGAGTGCGTGCCCGCGTTCTGGCCAGAGCGATCGACCACTTGCACGCGGGCACGCGTAAACCGCGTTCGACGACCTGAGTCCTCGTGATCGCAACCGATCTAAATCGATCAGGTTTCGGAGATCCACTCCGAGAGTCGAGTGTCCGCGTTTCGGACAACGAGCCGAAAACGGCGACGAGCCCGAGGCGATTGCCTCGAGCTCGTTTGCGATCAGATGAACGCGTGCGGCTACCCGCGACGACCCATCATCTGCTGCATCACCTGGCTCATCATCTGCTTCTGGCCAGCTTCGTCGGCCGCCTTCTTCTGCCCGAGGACGGCGACGCCCTCGGTGAGAGACTTCAGCCCGTTGACGATCTCCGGACTCGGACCCTTGTGGACCGCGAGCCGACCACCGACCACCCACTCGAGATCCGTGCGCGTGATCGAAGCCAACGGAGCCGGTTGCTTGCGTTTGCGTGCCATGACGTACTCCTTAGCGAACGCTGTTCGTGATGTTGACGACCGGCTTCGGAGGAGGAGGAGGAGGCGCTGCCGCGACCGGCGCGGCCGAACCACCGCCGCCGCCGCCGCCGCCCATCATCATCATCATCATCATCATCGGATCCATGCCCGACGGCTTCTGGTTCCCGAGCGACTTGAGGCCATCCGTGACGCCCGTGAGCATGGTCTTGATCTCCGCATCGCTGCCGCTCGAACGAGCGGTCACACGAGCGGCTCCGCCGGCGACTCCTGCGAGGAGGGCGCGGTCGAGGGCGGAGAATTCGTGGGTGGTGTTGGACATTGATTTCCTTACGGGGCGTGGTGATGAGGAGGTTGGTGTGATCGGTACTTGTTCACGCGATGTGCCAGTGTCCGGGTCGACTGATCTCGGGCGATTGCGTCGCTGCCTCACCGACCGATCGATTCAGTTGGTTGACTATCGCGAACACCACGATCCACACCCCCGAGTCGTCCGAAACGAGAGAAGCCGACCCTCGCGGGCCGGCCTCGTGGTCGTCGACAAAGCGTAGACGCTAGAAGTCGACGCCGACTCCGAGCTTGAAGCCGACGTTGCTATCGACGGCTTCGAACGCGCCTTCTTCCTCGGTGATCACGCCGACGCCATCGAACGACGTCTTGAATCGCGTGTACGCGATCTCGCCGCGCACGAAGATCCGCGCCGGCAACGGGATGACGAAGTTCGCATCGACGGAGAGCCCCGAGGTGTTGCCGGGTCCGTACCACTCGACCGACGTCAGATCGCCGGCCTCGAGCACGTGGAACCACTTGCCGCCGAAGCCGACCGACGCCCGCTCGGTGATCGAAAGATCGACGTGCGTGCCCGCGCTCAGGTAGTGATACGAGGTGTTCGGCACCTCGAACGTCTCCGGCGCGTCGTCGATGTTGTAGGTCTGGCGCCCGTAGGCGAGCTCGCCGTCGATCGCGAAGTACGAGCCGAGCGGCGCGCGATAGTGCACCGCCGCATTCCAGCCGTGCTGATCGATCGAGTAGTCGCCGACCTCTTCACCGTCGTCGAACGTGACGACCGAGCCGAGCGATTGATTGACGCCGAACGAGAACCCGACTCCCTGGTGCTGGCCATCGCGCTTCTGCTTCGGAAATGGATAGAACGCGGCGTCGACAGCGAGGTGCTTGTCGGGCACGCCCGCGAACTGCGTGACGCCATCCTCCTCGGCGCCGATGTACAGGTTCCGCGAACGCCAGCCGAAACCGCCGGAGACGCGGGCGCGTGGCGTGGGCTGCGAGACCCTGCGCGGTTGATCGGGCAACCAGTCGATCTGCTCCGGCGTCGGCGTGATCAGCTTGATCTCCGTCGTCGTCGCGACCTGCTTCGGCTCCGCGGGCGTCGGCTCGGCGGGCTTGGTCTCGGGCGCCGGCTGCGGGCCGATCTGCGCGGGGGCTGGCGCTGCGGGAGGCTGCTTCGCGGTTTCATCGCCGAGCTTCACGCGCTCGCCCGGGTCGTAGTGCTTGGTGTCGGCGGGCGCCGTGTCGACCCACTCGAGCCGCGCTTCGAGCTCCTTGCGGAGCGCGCGCATCGTGGTCTCGGTGATCGCCCCGTCGGGGCCGAGCTTGAGCGTGAGGTGATCGAGCTCGTCGCCGCTCGACGCGTTGGTGACAACGACGGTCAGGCTCTTGGTGCGGTTGTCCGCCTGCACCCAGCCCTCGATCACCGCGTCGACGCCGGCCTGCTTGGCAGCTTTCGGCCACGCCTTCGGACCAGGGGTCTTGCGAGACACGCTCGCCTTCGCTTCGGTCCACGTCTTCGACGCGATGATGTCGTTGTCCGAGCCGAGGGCGCGAACCACCGCATCGCGGCCGGTGTCCGCGAGCGTGCGTGGACCATCAAAATCGAGGACGACGACGCGCTTGCCAGCGTCAGCGGTACCGCCAGCGCACAAGGCGGTGGCGATCAACACGCGAGAGAGTGTCGACATTGGGGGGGCCTTTGAATGTGGGGAGCGAGTGGCAGCGAGGGGGCGGAAATTGTGGTTAGAACGAGATGCCGATCTTCACGTTGCCGGCAACCGTGCTGTCGACGGCTTCGGAGACGCCTTCTGCTTCGGTGATGACGCCGACGCCGTCGAACGTCGTCTTGATACGCGAGTAGCTGAGCTCGCCCTTGACGAACAGGTTCGAGGGCAGCGGGATCGAGAAGTTGCCGTCGAGCTGGAT
>JACCYD010001497.1 GCA_013696695.1 Deltaproteobacteria bacterium
GCGTGGCGGTGCCACCGAGCTCCTCGATCAACGCACACAGCGCGTAGGTGGACGATGCGACGAGCTGTCCCGCGGCGGGAACGGTACCGACCGCGACCAGCTCGTCACCGGTCGCGATCACCGCGACGCGTGGCGCGCGCGACACCGCTACTTCGCCGATGCCGAGCGCGGCGAGCACCCCGAGCTCCCACGCCGACAGCCGCGTGCCCGCCGTCAACACGCGATCGCCGGCGGCGACATCCTCGGCGGTGCGCCGGATGTTGTCGCCGGTCGCCGAGGCAGGTAGCGCGATCTGATCGCCCTCGATCTGGACGTCCTCCTGGATCACGACGGTGTCGAGCCCAGGGGGCACGGGCGCGCCGGTGTAGATCCGCACGCAAGAGCGCTCGGTGACCGCACCGGCGAGTGGCGCACCGGCGGCGGCAACGCCGACCAGCGGCAGCACGGCGGGGAGCTCGCTCGACCGCGCGGCATAGCCGTCCATCGCCGAGTTGTCGAAGTGCGGCAGTGACCGGCTCGCGATGACATCGGCGGTAAGCACCCGACCGCGCGCGGTGGCGAGTGGCACGGTCTCGCTAGCAAGTCGAGGCAGCTTCGCGATCACGGCACGCAGTGCCTCGGCGACGGAGATCACGGCGCGACTATAGTCAGAGCCACGAGGTGGGGATATAGCTCGACCAGGCCGTGATCGAGCGCGGTCGGTGAGCTAGGCTCGCCGACCATGAAGCGCGCGATTCTGTTTGCCGCCGCAGCGAGCTGCTGTCCGCCGGACGCAGTCAAGGTCACCACCCCGACCGCTCCGAAGGAGCAACCAAAGGAGCTGGCGCTGCCGCAGGAGGTTCACCTCAAGAACGTCCGCCAGTTGACGTTCGGCGGTGACAACGCCGAGGCCTACTGGGCGTTCGGTGGCGATCGCCTGATCTTGCAGAGCAATCGCAAGCCGTACGAGTGCGATCAGATCGAGGTGCTGTCCACCACGGGCGGCGAGCCCAAGCTGGTCTCGACCGGCAAGGGCCGCACGACCTGCGCGTACTTCTTGAAGGGCGACAAAGAGATCGTCTACGCGTCGACGCACGAGGCCGGGCCGAAATGCCCGACGCCGCCCGACAACTCGAAGGGCTATATGTGGGGCCTGTTCGAGTACGACATCTACAAGGCAAACGCCGACGGTACGAACCTCGTCAACCTGACACCGAAGACGCCGGGCTACGACGGCGAAGCGACGGTCTGCCCGGTCGACGGCAGCATCATCTTCACCTCGACGCGCACCGGTGATCTCGAGCTGTTCAGGATGGATGCCGACGGCAAGAACGTCCGCCAGCTGACGAACCTTCCGGGCTACGACGGCGGCGCGTTCTTCTCGGCGGACTGCAAGAAGATCGTGTGGCGGTCGTCGCGCCCGCAGGGCAAGGACCTCGAGGACTACAAGGCGCTGCTCGCGCAGAACCTCGTGAAGCCGACGAAGATGGATCTCTACGTCGCCAATGCGGATGGCTCCGATGCGCGCCAGGTGACGTATCTGGCGGGTGCAGCGTTCGCGCCGTTCTTCTATCCCGACGGCAAGCGGATCATTTTCTCGTCGAACTGGCAGAACCCGCGCAGTGGCGAGTTCGATCTGTTCGCGATCGACATCGACGGAGCGAACCTCGAACAGATCACGTTCACCGGTGGCTTCGATGGCTTCCCGGTGTTCTCGCCCGACGGCAAGACGCTGGCGTTTTCGTCGAACCGGCGCGACGTGGTGAAGAAGGACGGCAAG
The DNA here is from genome assembly GCA_013696695.1 of Deltaproteobacteria bacterium. Lineage (GTDB taxonomy): Bacteria > Myxococcota_A > Polyangia > Haliangiales > Haliangiaceae > JABFXX01. The sequence goes on from JACCYD010001497.1 coordinate 1,760, forward strand.
GACACCTACCGGATCACCGGTGCGCCGGCCGGCGAGCGCGACACCAACGTGTTCCTCGCCGACTGGGTCGAGGGCTCGCGAAAGCCGGAGAATCCGGCGCCGGAGACCTCCGCCGCCGGGCGGTTCACCGAGACCGTGACCTACCTCGCCGACGACGCGCGTGAAGGGCGTGGCGTCGGAACCAAGGGCCTGGTGGATTCGATCGCGTACGTGCAGAAGCAGCTCGAACAGGTCGGCGTCGAAGCCGGGCTCGAGGGCTGGCGCCAGGAATTCGAGGTCACCACCGAGGTCAAGCGCGGCGATCCGACGGCCATGATGCTCGACGGCGCGCCGCTCACCGTCGACGACTTCGCGCCGATGCCGATCTCTGGAAACGGCACTGCGAACGGCGGCATCGTTGCCGTCGGCTGGGGCATCGCCGACGACGCGACGAAGATCGACGACTACAAGGGCAAGAACGTGCGCGGCAAGATCGTGCTCGTCCATCGCTTCGCGCCGTCGAACAAGAAGCTCGAGCCGCGCGACATCCAGCGGCTCGGCGATCTTCGCTACAAGGCGTTCGTCGCGAAGCAGCGTGGCGCGATCGGCGTGATCGCGATCGACGACGGCGATGCTGGTGCACCGCCGGCTCCCAAAGATCCGCCGAAGCCACCCACACCAGCGCCGGACGCGAAGGCTCCAGCGCCGGACGCGAAGGCTCCCGCGCCGAAGGATCCGTGGGCTGCAGGCGGCGATACCGAAGCGCCGCTGCCGAAGCTGTCGGCCGCAGAATCGCAGGCCGGCATCCCGGTGGTCGTCGTCACGCGCAAGGCCGGTGCAGCGCTGCGCAAGGGCAATCACACCGCGAAGCTGACGGTCGCTCTCGAGGCGGTTCGCGCGAAGACGCACAACCTCGTCGGCGTGATCAAGGCCGGCGCCGCGACCAAGCTGCCGGGCATCGTCGTCGTCGGCGCGCACCTCGATCACCTCGGTCACGGCGGCCCGTCGGCGCTCGATCCCGGTACGCACGCCCCGCACAACGGTGCCGACGACAACGCGTCGGGCATCGCGGGCTTGATCGAAGTCGCGCGCGTGCTCGCCGCGAAGAAGTCCGAGCTCCAGCGCGATATCTACGTCGTCGCGTTTTCGGCCGAGGAGATGGGCACCTTGGGCAGCGAGCACTACGTCAAGCATCCGCCGAGCAAGGAGCCGATCGTCGCGATGCTGAACATGGACATGATCGGCCGCATGAAGATGAACCAGCTGTTCGTCAACGGCGGCGATTCAGCGAAGGAATGGAAGGAGCTCGTCGAGCCGGCGTGCGCGGCGCAGAAGGTCAGCTGCACCGTGGCCGGCTCGGGCTACGGGCCGTCGGATCACATGCCGTTCTACATCGCCGGCGTGCCGGTGCTGTTCATGTTCACGGGCAGCCATCGCGAGTACCACACGGCGAAGGATGACGTGGAGCTGATCAATGCGGCGGGCGGGGCGCGCGTCGCGGCGATCACCGCCGAGGTCGCGCACAAGGTCGCGAACCGCCCGGGCACGCTGTCGTACGTCAAGGCGGCGCCGGAAGCACCGATGACCGGTGACGTGCGCAAGCGCGGCGCGTCGCTCGGCACGGTGCCGGGCTACGGGGCCGATCCGAATGCGCCGAAAGGCATGACGATCTCCGACGTGGTTCCCGACGGGCCGGCCGCGAAGGCAGGCCTCAAGGCGGGCGATCGAATCATCCAGCTCGGCACCGCCGAGATCGCGAGTGTCGCGGACCTCATGATCGTGCTCGAGCAGGCCAAGCCGGGCACCGAGGTCAAGGTCACGTTCGTGCGCGACAACAAGATCATGCAGGTCACCGCGACCTACGGCATGCCGCGCAGCCGGCGCTGACGAGAGATCTCCGGCGGGTGTCACCAATGACACCGGCCCACATGGTCAGTCGTCGTCGGAGAGCTCGGCCATCTTGGCCTCGAGATCGGTCACGATCGCCTCGGCTTTCTCGAGTGCGGCCTCGGCATCGCCGACTGCCTTGCGCAGGCGATCGACGTCGCGCTGGCGGCGCTCGACATCGCCCTTCGCGGTGCGCAGCGCGGCTTCATGGCGGTGGCGCTCCGCGAGCTTCTTGGCCTTGGCTTCCTCGGCGCGACGGCGCTCGGCGGCGGCCTCCGCACGTTCGGTCGCCGCAACGACTTCGTCAGCGCGTCGACGTTTGGCGTCCGCTGCTTCCTGCTTGCTCGGCTCATCGTCGTCGTCATCCGCTTCAGCGTCGACGGCGTCGACGGCTTCGGCGGTTGCGGCCCTGGCCTTCGCGGGTGGCGAAACCGACGCGGCGAGGCCGGGGATACCGGCTGCCTCGAAGCCCGGAGGATCGCGATCCTCGGTCAACGCGCCGGGCTGATCGGGATCGAAGTTCCCGATCGCAGCGATCGCGGACAGCGTCGTCGAGATGCGGCGGAGCGTCGACTCGGTGGCGCTGTGATCTGCCTCGGTGAGGATCGTCGCGGCGCGCGTGCGCAGCGCCGCGAGTGCTTCGCGGTGCGCCGCGGTGCCGCTGAGGTCGCCCTCGCGCAATCGCGACGCGGTCTCGAAGAGCTTGTCGAAGGCGTCGCGCGCCTGACGCCACAGCTGGTTCACCGCCCACGCCGAGATCGGGGGACGGTTCAGCTTGCCTATGCGGGTCGCGCCGGCCTTATCACCGGCCGTCTTGAGCTCGCCGGCGAGGCGCTTGCGCTCGCTGACAAACGACGCGTGAGGAGCTCGGAACAGCTCTTCCACGGCATCGTCATAACTCGCGGCCATCGCCGCATCGTATCAGCGGGCGTAGGCGCTCAGCGATTCCGCAGGTACCGGATGCCGATGAACAGGCCACCGGCCGCAACCAAACCGAGCACACCGAGCAACGCCGGCGTGCGATAGCGCTTCACCTTGTTCGTCACCTGGTCTTCGAGGGCCTCGACGCTGGCCTGCGACGGCGCAGCGCGGCTCGACCCCCAAGCGGGCGGATCGCTCGCGGGAAACGAGTCTTTACCTGCTTCATCGATCATCCAATCGGGACTTTTCGTCGACATGGCGTCAGAAGATGCAGTGGCCGTGCCTCGCTCGAGACCTTCGGCCAGCGAATCCCACTCGATCAAGAGCGTGACGTAATCCGGTCCTTCGAGTGAAGGGTCTGGTTCGTCCTGTCGGTGATGGTGTCGTTGGCTCATGACTAGATCGGGAGCAAGCGGCGCGCCCGATCCGGCCGCTTTACTTTCCACGAGATCCGCGCATGCTCGATAAATCTATGATCGACGATCGGCCCAAGGCGCCCGCCATCGCGATCGCAACTGCCACGGTCGCGGTTGGCCTGTCGATGATCGCGCTCGTGATCGTGGCAATGCGCTCTCCGAAGGACTCCGAGGGTGGTGCGCTGGCGTTCGAGACCACGGTTGCCGCTGCTGACGTGATCAAGCTCAAGCGCGACACGCTCGAGGTCGCGAAGGAGGATGGCGCGGCGATCGGCGTGCGCATCGTCGACGGCAAGCTGCGCGAGGCTCTCGGTCTCCATGCCACCGATGTCATCACGGCGCTCTCGGGGCGTTCGGTCAAGCGCGAGTCCGACGTGACGGAGGCGGTGCTCGGAGCGAGCACGGCCGATGCGTCGGTGCTTCATGTCGACGTGCTCCGCGAAGGTCAGCCGCTGCTGTTGCGCTGGAAGCTCGATGACAACCTTCGCACGATGCGGAAGAACGACTCGACGTCGCGGCCACCGAGTGCCGGGTCGAGCATCGATCCTCTGGTGAATCCATACGGCGGTTCGTTGACCGCGCGCGATCCGTTGCTCGACACGATCAAGAAGATCGACGACTTCAATTACGAGTTGCCGAAGTCGACGATCGAACGCGCGCTCGCGAACCCGATGGACTTCGCGAAGGGCGCGCGGGTGGTGCCGGGGATGTCGATGGGGCGGGTCGAAGGGATGAAGCTCTACGCGATCCGGCCGAACTCGATCTACGCGGCGCTCGGCTTCGACAACGGCGATCTCCTGCGCACGGTCAACGGCTTCGAGCTCACCGGCATGGACAAGGCGCTCGAGATCTACACCAAGCTCAGGGACGCGACATCGCTCGAGATCGAGATCACCCGGCGCGGCCGCGAAGAGACCATCCGGATCCAGATCAAGTAGGGATCTGCTCGGCGCATCCTCAAAGGGCCCTCGAGAGCCCTCCAGGGACTCCTTCGTCAGAGGGCTCTGGTAGTGATCTACCGTTGCCGTGAGTGACGATCTGAAAGAGTTTCTGTCGCGCGCACGCGGCTCGCTCGCGATCAAGCCCGCGGGTGATGGCGCCCTGATCGCTCATCCAGGGTGGGGGCTTCCGGCATTGCGCGGTCGCCTCGTCGAGCTGTCGGCGCGCGGTGCGTCCGCCACGTTGACGGCGGCGATCGAGCTGGTGATCGAAGCGCAGCGCGAAGCCGAGCCGGTCGCGTGGATCATGGGCCCGGAAGGTTCGTTTTATCCGCCCGATGTCGCGGACAGCGGCGTCGATCTCGCAGCGCTCGTGGTCGTGCGGGTTCCGGATCTCGTCATGTCTGCGCGCGGGCTCGGCGCGGTCGAGCGGTTGTTACGATCGGGTGCATTCGGCTTGATCGTGCTCGATCTCGGTGCGGCAAATCGCGCAACCGCCGAGCTGCCGATCGCGCATCAAGGTCGGCTGGTCGCGCTCGCGCAAGCGCACGATGCGGCAGTGGTGTGCATCACCGAGAAGTCGGCGGAGGCGTCGTCGCTCGGATCGCTGGTCTCGCTGCGAGCTGAAGCGCTGCGCGTGCGGACATCGCCGGGATCCCAGGCCGGTGGTTTCGAGCTGACGATGCGAGTGCTCAAGGACAAGCGGCGCGGTCCGGGCTTCACGAAGTCGCGGCGAATGCGTGGTCCGTCAGGTCTCTAAGCGGGATCTCTTCCGGATTGAACCTCTTGTATTGACTCCGCTTCCTGTACACTGAACAGTTGTACAGGTGACGATCGCATGCCTCGATCTGCCGGCGCTGCCGCTCCAGTTGGTGTGGCGTCGCGAGCCCGCGTGGCGATCTCATCCCGTCGTCGTCATCGATGAAGATCGCCCGCAAGGCACCGTACTGTGGGCCTGCGAACGCGCGCGTGGTGCCGGTGTGCTCGCCGGTCAACGCTATGCGCACGCACTCGGCTTGTGCGTCGGGCTCCGCGCACGCGTCGTCCCTGCGGAACAGATCGAGGCCGCCACCGTCGAGCTGCGCGCGATGCTGCATCGGCTGTCACCACGCGTCGAGCCCGGCGAGCCCGGCACGCTGTGGCTCGATGGCGATGGCCTCGAGCGGATCTTTCCCGATGCCGGTGAACGCCGCGGTGAAGCATGGGGCCATGCGATCGCGCATGCGATCGAGGCGATCGGCCTTCGCGGCGCGGTCGTTGTCGGCTTCTCGCGCTTCGCCACCTACGCGATCGCGCGCGCGATGCGCGATGGCATCTTGATCTTGCAGTCGGATGCGGATGAACGCGCTCGCGCGTCGCGTGTTCCCCTCGCTCGGCTCGACATCGATCCGAAGCTGCGCGATGCCCTCGCTCGCCTCGGCGTCACCTCGATCGGCGAGATGGTGCGCCTGCCGGCGGCGGCATCCTCGAACGCTTCGGCCGCGAGGCGCATCGCCTCTATCAGCTCGCAGCCCACGAGCGCTGGGATCCACTCGTCCCGCTCGCGCCGCCCGAAGCGCCCGATGAACGCGCGCTCCTCGACGACGAAGACGACGATGTCGAGCGCTTGATGTTCGTCCTCAAGGCGCCGATCGATCGGTTACTCGATCGTCTCGCTTCGCGCGGCCGCGCCGTCACAGCACTTCACGTCGAGCTGTCGCTCAAACACGCGGTGCGGTCGATCGAGCTGCGCGCGGATTGCATCAAGCCCGCTGCACCAACCCTCGATGGCCGCGCGTTGCTCCGCCTCGTTCATCTCCGCCTCACCGGCATGCCTCCGGTCGCACCCGTCAACGCGGTTCGGGTGTGGGCCGACGACGTCGCTGCGACGCGCGAGCAACTCGCGCTGTTCACCTCGAAGCCGCGCCGCGATCTGCGCGCCGCCGATGAAGCGATCGCGCGCCTGCGCGCCGAGCTCGGTGACGATGCCGTCGTCCGCGCCGTGCTCCGCGAAGGCCATCTTCCAGAGGCCAGCTTCGGCTGGGAGCGCCTGGTCCACGTCGCGCGTGCGCAGCCCGAGGAGCGCCTCGTGCGCCCGCTCGTACGCCGGTTGCTCACGCGGCCGCGCGCGTTGCCTCCGCAAGCGCGTCAGGTGCGGGATGACGGCTGGCTGATCTCCGGCCTCGAGCAAGGCGCGGTCGTGCGCATCGTCGGTCCGTACGTGATCTCGGGTGGCTGGTGGGCTCGCGAGCTGCACCGCGAGTATCACTTCGCGGAGCTGCGTCGAGGCGATTGCCTGTGGGTCTACTACGACCGCGAGCGCCGTCGTTGGTTCTGGCAGGGCGCGGTCGAGTGACTCTGGCGACTGACACGAGCCTGTCATCACGGCGCGTCAGTGATTTGTACTGACGCGCGGGCCTTACATCCTCCCGTCGACGCGGGCCTCCCGTCTCGGCCGTCAGTACATTTGTACTGACGCGCCAGGAGAAGGGTCACGAGGTGTGGAGTTCGTCGTCAGCGCGCGGCGGCCCGGATCGCCCACAGCTCGTTCGCGGCGGCGCGGCGGCGATCGGCAACGCCCATCGAATCGCTAAACTTGATCATGCGGTAGCGAGCCGAGAGGGCATCGGCCTTCGCGCCCTTCTTGTCGGCGTACGCCTTCAGCTCGCGGCCGACAGCCATGTAGAGAGTGGCGAGCTCCTGCGGGGTCGGATCCGGTGCGTTCGCGGCCGGCGGCTTCGGATAGGTCGGCGTGGGCGTCGGCTTCGGGGTGGGTTTTTGTGTCGGCGAAGGCGATGTCGACGGCGACCGGGTGCCGGACGTCGTCGGGGCTGTCCCGTAC
>JACCYD010001502.1 GCA_013696695.1 Deltaproteobacteria bacterium
ACAGTGAAGCTATCGTTGACCGCGGTCGGTGCCGCGTTCGAGGTAACGACGAGATTGAACGTGCCGAAGTTCGCGTTGTAGTGATAACTGGCGCCGGAGAAGTCGTAGATCAGGCCGGTCAAGGGGAAGGTCCCGGAGCCGACCACCTTGACGACGTAGGTGACCCGGACGCTACCGCCCGCCTTGCCGCCGGCAAACTGCTCCGGGCCGATGCAACTGCGATAGGTCGGGCTCGTGGGGAGGTTGTCCCAGCCGCACGCGTCCGCGTAGATCTTGTTGTTGGTCGCGTTCGGCGGCGCACTGTACGTCGACGCCGTCGACAGCACCTGGAAGCCCGCGGTGCGGAACGTCAACGACGCGACGAGTTGCTCGTACCCGTTGGTCGCCGTCTTCGCATCCATCACGTAGGTGACGACGTCACCGACGTTGACGCTCGCCGGACCGGTGATCGCGAGCGTCTCGTTGCGGGCCTGCGACACCAGCGACTCGACGAAGACCTCGCGCGGGGTCGGTGAGGTCGCCGTCGTGAAGCCGGTGCCCGACACCGTGACGACGTAGCGGCGCGCCGTGCCCTTCGCCGCGTTGTTCCGCGTGACGTCGACGTCGAAGTACGCGTCTACCGAAGCGCCTGGCGCGAGTGAGGCGAATGACACCGTACTCGGCCCGATCAGGTTGATGAACGAGTTCGCCGTCGTGAACGCGAACGACGCGGTCAGGTTGGTTGCGGTGGCGTCGCCGGTGTTCGTGATCCTGACGCCCACGGGATACGTGGACGGGCCGGTGGTGATGTCGTTGCTGTCGAGGCCGACGATGTTCCAGGTGATCGGGGCGACCGAGACGACGGCGACCGACTGCTTGGTCTCCTCGAGGTCGACGTCCTTGTCGGAGCACGCCGTGGCAACGAGGCACGTCCAGATGAAAATCGACCGCATCAAAGCAGCATCGCAAACACCTGCCCGTTAGTGGGGCACACCGCGTGAGAACTGCGAAAGCTTGGCAATGGATGTCGTGAAGAGGCGCAGTTGTACGCAGCACCATCGGCCTCATCGCAGCGTCGAGCGCAAACGCGTCGCGAGATGTTCTGATCCCGTACGTGTGCTCATTTCGCCTTCGCGTCACAACGCCGTTGCGAACTTCGGTGGGGCGTGATGCGAGCGAATGATCGGCGAGACCACGGCAGAGATCAGGCGGTGCTATACGGGTGGCCGTGCCGATGCGATGGATTCGTACCGATGACCAGCTCGACGAGCTCGTCGACGAGCTTTCGGGCTGCAAGGCGATCGGTATCGATATCGAAGGTGACAGTCTTCACCACTACACGGAGAAGGTGTGTTTGCTGCAGCTCGCCGCGCATCGCCGTGGCTCGTGGCTCGTGGATCCGCTCGCGCTTCGCGATCTGTCGCCGCTCGCGCCGATCCTCGCGGATGCCTCGGTCCTCAAGGTGGTCCACGGCGGCGATAACGATGTCACCTCGCTGCGCCGCGAGTTCGGCTTCACGTTTCGCACGATGTTCGACACCTCGATCGCGGCGCGGCTGCTCGGCGATGCCGAGGTCGGGCTCCAGGCGCTGGTGCGCAACGAGCTCGGCATCGAGCTCAGCAAGGGCAGCCAGAAGGACGACTGGTCGAAGCGCCCGCTCACCGCGAAGCAGGAAGCCTACGCGCTCGCCGATGTCGATCACTTGTTCGCGCTCGCCACCAGGCTCACCGATCGCCTCGCCGAAGCTGGCCGCACCGAGTGGGCGCGCGAGGAGTTCGCGGCGCTCGCGAACCTGACGCCCAACGAGAAGCGCAGCGGTCCGGACGAGTTCCGGCGGATCAAGGGGTCCGCGAAGCTGTCGCTCCGGAAGCAGGCGGTCCTTCGCGAGCTCTACGTTTGGCGCGAGGAGCGCGCGGCCGCCGCCGATCGGCCGCCGTTCAAGATCATCGGCCCCGATGTCCTGCTCACGCTGGCAGACAAGTCTCCGACCACGATCGAGGAAGTCGAGGAGGTGCTGGCCTCGTACCCTCGCCAGGCCAGCCAGTTCGACGCGGTGCTGGATGCGATCGAGCGCGGCCTCGATCTTCCCGAGAGCGAGCTCCCGAAACGCGAGGTCGGCGAGCACACGAGCGTGCCAGCGGCCGCACGTCGCCGCGTCGAGGCCTTGCGAGCGTGGCGAGACGAGCAAGCGAAGCGCTCGCAGCTCGAGCCGTCGATCGTGATGTCGCAGAAGTTGATCGATCGCGTCGCTCTGGCCGGTCCGCAAACGACGGCGGAGCTCGTGGCGATCGAGGGGCTGCGGAGATGGCGAGTCGTCGAGTGGGGCCCGGCGTTGCTCGCCGCGTGCAAGTGATGGCGGATCAACCACGCAATCCACTGCACGGCGTCACGCTCGAGCGGATCGTGACCGAGCTCGTCGAGCACTTCGGCTGGCCCGAGCTCGGACAGCAGGTGAACATCCGCTGCTTCCAGGATGATCCGAGCGTGTCGTCGAGCCTGAAGTTCCTGCGGCGCACGCCGTGGGCGCGCGAGAAGGTCGAGAGCCTGTACCTGTTCATGCTGCGCGAGAAAAACCGCTCCTGAGCTATCAGTGCCGTTCCTGTGATAGCTCCCGGCTATCAGGGCGATTCGTGTAGCAGAGGGCCTCGGACGGCCTCCGGGCACTAGGCTGTGTGCATGACTCAAGCAAAGTGTCCGTTCAAGCACCAGTCGGGCGGCGGGACCGGGAACCGCGAATGGTGGCCGAATCAATTGCGCCTCGAGACCCTTCATCGCTCGCCGCAGTCGAGCCCGATGGACGGCGAATTCGATTACGCCGCGGAGTTCGCGAGCCTCGACTACGCGGCCCTCAAGGCCGACCTCACTGCGGTGATGACGCAGTCACAGGACTGGTGGCCGGCAGACTTCGGGCACTACGGCCCGTTGTTCATCCGCATGGCGTGGCACAGCGCCGGCACCTATCGCACCGGCGACGGGCGCGGTGGTGCAGGGAAAGGCAGCCAGCGGTTCGCGCCCCTCAACGCGTGGCCCGATAACGTCAACCTCGACAAGGCGCGCCGCCTGCTGTGGCCGATCAAGCAGCAGTACGGCCGCAAGATCTCGTGGGCGGATCTGATGGTGCTCGCCGGCAACGTCGCCCTCGAATCGATGGGCTTTCAGACCTTCGGCTTCGGCGGTGGTCGCGAAGACATCTACGAGCCAGAGGCCGACGTCTACTGGGGCCAGGAGAAGAAGTGGCTCGAGGACAAGCGCTACTCCGGTGATCGCGAGCTCGAGAAGCCGCTCGCCGCGGTGCAGATGGGCCTGATCTACGTCAACCCGGAAGGTCCGAACGGCAACCCCGACCCGGTGGCTGCGGCACGCGACATTCGCGAGACGTTCGCCCGCATGGCAATGGACGACGAGGAGACCGTCGCACTGATCGCCGGTGGGCACACGTTCGGCAAGACGCACGGCGCCGGCGTGCCCGGCGATCACGTCGGCTTCGATCCCGAGGCGGCGGATGTCGTCGCGCAGGGTTTCGGCTGGCAGAACAAGCTCGGCAAGGGACACGGCAGCCACACGATCTCGAGCGGTCTCGAGATCACGTGGACGACGACGCCCACGAAGTGGAGCAGCGACTTCTTCAAGCACCTGTTCGAGTACGACTGGGAGCTGACGAAGAGCCCGGCCGGCGCGCAGCAGTGGAAGCCGAAGGGCACCGCAGGTGCGGGCACGGTGCCCGATGCGCACGATCCGGCGAATCGCATCGCGCCCGGCATGCTGACGACCGACCTCGCGCTGCGGTTCGATCCGGCATACGAAAAGATCTCGCGTCGCTTCCTCGCCAACCCGGATCAGTTCGCCGACGCGTTCGCGCGCGCGTGGTTCAAGCTGACCCACCGCGACATGGGGCCGAAGGCGCGTTACCTCGGGCCGGAAGTGCCGGAGGAGGATCTGATCTGGCAGGACCCGATCCCCACGGTCGATCATCCCTTGATCGACGAGCGCGACATCACCGCGCTGAAGGGCCAGATCGCGAAGTCCGGCCTGACGGTCTCGCAGCTGGTGTCGACGGCGTGGGCCTCCGCGTCGACGTTTCGCGGCTCCGACAAGCGCGGAGGTGCGAACGGCGCGCGCGTCCGGCTCGCACCGCAGAAAGACTGGGAGGTCAACTCGCCGGCGCAGCTGGCGACGACGCTCGGCGTGCTCGCCAAGATCCAGAGCGACTTCAACGGCGCGCAAGCTGCCAAGCAGGTCTCGCTCGCCGATGTGATCGTCCTCGCGGGCGGCGTTGGCGTCGAGCAAGCGGCCGCTGCTGCAGGGCATCCGGTGACGGTGCCGTTCCAGCCCGGCCGCATGGACGCCACGCAGGAGCAGACCGACGTCGAGTCGTTCGGCGTCCTCGAGCCGATCGTCGACGGCTTTCGCAACTACACGAAGGACCGCTACTCCGTGCCGGCCGAGGAGCTGCTGGTCGATCGCGCCCAGCTGCTGACGCTCACTGCGCCCGAGATGACCGTGTTGCTCGGCGGTCTCCGCGTGCTCGACGTCAACGGGCAGACCAAGCACGGCGTGCTCACGAAGCGCGTGGGAGTGCTCTCCAACGACTTCTTCGTCAACCTGCTCGACATGTCCGTCGAGTGGAAGCCGGTGTCCGACGCGCAGGATGTCTTCGAGGGCCGCGACCGCAAGACCGGTGAGGTCAAGTGGACCGGAACGCGCGTCGATCTGGTATTCGGCTCGAATTCGGTGCTCCGCAGCCTCGCCGAGGTCTACGGGAGCTCCGATGCGAAGGCCAAGTTCGTCGGCGACTTCGTGAAGACGTGGACGAAGGTCATGAACCTCGACCGCTTCTGATCAGCGCATCGCTTGCCAGCCGCGGTGCACGGGGACACCGAACACCTCGAGCTTGGCGGGCGCGCGGAACGAGGCCGTCTGGTAGTGCGGGATCACCGCGATCACCTTTGCGCTACCGCGGGGCAGATCAATGACGCGACCTTCGTGCGCCTCGACGAGGCCGCGCGAGCCGGTGTGTAGCGACGTGCCATCCGCGAACCTCACCTCGACGTCGCGGAGCGTGAACGGCGTGCGGCCGGCCCGCAGCTCGAGGTAATCGAGCGCGCCGGCGTAGCGCGGCAACTGCACGTACGCGCGCTGGCGGAACGCATCGAGGTGAACCTCGGCGAGCTCGTTGCGCTGCTGATAGCGCTCCTCGGTCTGCGGCTGCCGGTTCTGCGGCAGGCTGCTCGGAGACGTCCGCCACGCCTCGTCAGCGCCGTACCGGGCGGTGCCGTGATCGGCGAAGGCGGTGGTTGCGGTGGCGGCGAGAACCGTGAGGATGGTGAGAGTACCCATGTCCCTACGACGTGTGAATCGGCGCGGGCTTCACGCGCGGGGCGTGCTGAAATCAACTGCAAGAAATGCGAGTTCCTCGTCAGGCGAATCGCTAGATGCCGCGCGCTCCGCGATCGCGTCGCTTGAATGCAGCGAGGATCAGATTCAGAACCAGCGTCAGCCCGATGGACATGACGAGCGATCCGATCACGGACACCTGAAAACCAAAGGCCTTCCCCGCCGCCCACAGAAAAAGGACGACGACGAGCGTGAGCGCGACGGTCGCGGCGAGTCCAGATTTCAACATGTCCGGACGAGGTGCAGCGGACGTGCCGCGCTAGACCATCCGGGATGTCGCTTGCGGCAGCCGCCTCGCCAGTTCCATTCGGGCACCCTCGGCGGCCGGCATCTCGCGCGACGGTTTCGTGCGAGCTCTCGGTGGTTCACACCGAATGACGATCGACGGGCTCGTCGAGGAGCTGGTCGTGCTCGGCACGTTCGCGCGGCCCGCGGAGTTGCTCGAGGAGCTCGCACGGCTCACGCACACGGCGAGCGCGTATCGCGGCGCGCTGGCGGCCGGGCTCTGCTAGCTGCGCAGTCGATCAGCGCTCGGCGTGGCGAGCATGCCCGCTCAGCGCGCGGGCAGCACGACCGCGAGCTCGCTCTCGATGCGCTTGATCGCAGCGAGGCTCTGCGGGTCGAGACGCTCGGGGCCGCACAGCCGCGCGGTGAATTCGCGCTTGCCATGCACGAAGTACTGCGTCGAGCTCGGCGAGTACGCCCTGCAGACCATTCGCGAGAGCGTGGTCTCCCACGGCGCCTGCGCGATCTCGGTGCGCAGCGGCGCGATCGTGCGCTTGTCGAGACAGCCCGTCGCCATCGCACCGGCATGGCCGTACGCGTCGATCGGCTGGAACGTCCACGCGCCGTTCGCGTAGAGCGCCAGCTTCGACGTCGGCTCGGCCTCTTCGGACAGCTTATGGATCTCGAACATCGGCGTGCCCGCAGCGCGACACCCGATCGGTGCCGGCATCACCGGCTTCTCGTCGGCGAGCTCGGCCTTCACGAGATCGATCGTTTGTGCCGTCGCGGAGTCGGCCGCCTTGCCACTGCACATGCGCTCGACGAAGCGCAACTTGCCGTGCACGCGGTACTCGGTGAAGTTCGGATCGTAGGCGAAGCACGCGACCGGGCTCGACACGGTCTGCCAGGGCGCGCGCTGCACGGCGCGGCGGATCGTGCGGACCTCCGCCCGATCGAAGCAGCCGCGCTGCGTGCGGCCTGCGGTCTCGACGACCCACGCGCCGGATCCGAAGATCCGGGTCGTGGTTTCGACGGACGCGTCGCGCTCGGAGGCCTGCCGCATCTCGATCAGCGGCGTGCCTTGTGCCGCGCACGCGGAAGGCGGGGTTGCGAACAGGTACGGCAACAGGAACGTGATGCTCATGCCTTGTATCGACGCGCGCGACGGGACCTCGGTCTGGCGTGAAATGATTTGCAAGAAATGAGAGCCCTTCGTCGACGACTAGCGATGAATTTCTCGGGCAGTCGCTCGTAGGCAGATCCCTGCGCCCTGAAAC